>CALZMS010000064.1 GCA_945788595.1 uncultured Lachnospiraceae bacterium | reverse complement strand
CCATTGAACTCCACATCCAGCTCCTGATTTGCGGAATAGGTAGAATATTTTGCCGACTGCTGCAGCACATCTTCTCCCTTGATAGACTGAGAGAAACTCAGATATAATGCCGAACCGATCCGATCATCACTTTTCTTTACCAGGACAGCGCTCTCGCTGGCCAGCTCCACATTATTAATAATCCGGTCCATCTGAGCTTCCTGATAAGTGCCGTTTTCATCTTTACGGACCCGTTCAAATTCGATGTATTCCTTTGTCACGGAAGCATCACGGACATACAGACCGGTCTCACTGTATTTTTTAACGATCTCTCCAGAGAAATTCTCGATATATATGGTATTCATGGCAAAAGTATCGCCCACGATATCCCCCTGATGAGCCACACCATACACCAGATCCTCATTCAAAAATCCCAGGACTCTGAGATAATCTCCTTCGGGTACACTCACCTTATGCGTTGATCCCGTTTCCAGATCAAGTATAGTCGCAGAACGGGAACTATGCGATTCCATCTCATCTGTCCATGCGATAGTCTTCTGCGTACTGGAAGCAACAAAGCAGTCTTCCTGGATCTTTTCGATCAATGTCTCCACCGTGCCATCGTTCAGATTGATTTTAAACAGTGTATCGTTGATCCGGACATACCATAAGTTGTCGGTGGTAATGTAAGAAAAATCTCCCAGTTCCAACTCCAGACAGTCAGTAGATACATCACAGGGAACAAACATCTGCTCTTTACTGATATTCTGCTGGGGATCATAATGATAGACCGCCACTCCCACCTGACCTTCATAGCGGTCTGCATTCATATAACCATACACTAGATAATCCACGGCACCGGTCTCTTCCACACGGATCACCTTGATCTTGTGATCCTGGTTCAACTCCCGCATATCCAGCTCATCACTGGTCCGGAAACTGAATACTTTTGACAGTCTTCCGGAAGTCCGGTTAAACGTATACAATTCGCCGGCCTGCACAAAAGCTGCCACATCTGCATTGGCGTCTGTCACGATTTCTTTCTCATCGCTGCCAATACCAAGATACAGTCCGTTTTTATTGATCTTTGACAGATCCATATCCATCAGCTGCTCCGTATTCCGGTCAAAATTCAGCAGCATGACCCGGGAACGGGCATAGCGCATCCGATAGTATTCACTCACATAGTAATATTCTGTGTTTTCCTCCTCATTTACCGAAGAAATCACATAGTCCATGGTAATGCTGCAGGTCGTCTCGTTAATCTCCCGGATCACCGGTACCGCCTTTTTAGCGATCTGCGGTTTCAGACTGCCCCAGGTCACCCGGCTGAAGGTAGAA
The DNA here is from genome assembly GCA_945788595.1 of uncultured Lachnospiraceae bacterium. Classification (GTDB taxonomy): domain Bacteria; phylum Bacillota; class Clostridia; order Lachnospirales; family Lachnospiraceae; genus UBA11957. The sequence goes on along the minus strand of CALZMS010000064.1, from coordinate 4,902 downwards.
TTAATATCTACAAAAGACAGATCCTTGTTGCTGGTATCGCCTTTGGATTCCAGATAAGTGGTAATGGATTTTGCCGCATCCTTGTTCATGGATTTCTCGTAAAAATCACTGACAAAAGCCAGATACTGGGATACGTTAAGTCCTGCTCTCTGCACCAGACGATTATAATAGTAAAGTTTCTCACCGTTTTCCAGTGTTACGGTAAACCGGATCATATATTCCTGATTCATCAGGATCGGCTCTCTTAAAGAAAACGAAAGTTCTGTGGTTCCTTCCATTTTGGCCGGCAGGCTAAGCTTCTGCTCTTCTATGGTATCAGAAAGATCCGGGGCTGTCACGACAAAAGAGATCCCCGTGACGGATGCACCATTCAGTTCCAGTACAAGTCCCAGCTCACGGTTCGTATCCATGGGCGTAATCCCCTCGCGGATCGTATTTTCCTGCATCTTTTTTGTGTAGCCGTACATGGGATTTACCACCGTATCCGCGGTTTTCATATACAGTACAGGCATAGTTGCTTTCGAAAGATCCGTGGTATTTACGGTCTCCCCCCGATTAAATACACTGGAAAAGAAAACCACCGATGCAATAAAAGCTGTCAGAAGAACAGGTATACGCAGTAAAACCTTTTTCATCTGTAGTTAAACCTCCATCTATACTCCCTCGATCGGATCCTTATCACATAATCCGTCAATTACTTGTGTAAAACAGAAAAAAGCTTCCTGGGAAGGGCGCTGTACAAAGCACATCTTCTTTCCTGTCTTTGGATGCAAAAAAGTGAGACGCCAGGCACACAATGCTATGTTTTTTGACTGCAGCTGACGGCTTCCGCCATACCTCACATCTCCGGCGATCGGCATACCACGATGGGACAGCTGACAGCGGATCTGGTGAAATCTGCCCGTTTTTAGCCGGATATGCAATAGACTCTTTCCTTCACCGGAGGCCACTACCTGCCAATCCAGTATGGCCTTTTTTGCCGCCGGATCTTTGGATGTACTAATCACGGCCTGCTGCCGTTCTTTTTTGAGAAAATCAATAAATGTCTGTCTTTCACCCACCGGCAGTTCTTTTTCCACCACCGCCAGATATTCCTTGCCCATTCGGTGTTCTGTCAGCTGTCGGCTTAAGGCTGCTGTAGCCTCTTTTGTGCGTCCAAAGACCACCAGACCTTCCACCGGCTGATCCAGTCGATGCACGATGCCTAGATACGGTATTCTTTCTGTTGTAGTGCCCGACAGCCATGTCCGGATCCGGCTGTCCAGATCCGGCTGTCCGATGGACGCACTCTGCAGGGCCATCCCTGCCTCTTTTACCGCCACCAGGATCTGTCTGTCTTCATATCGAATATTTGGTTTTTCCATTACTTTTTCCTGTTTCGTATATTTGCTTTTTTAGCGACAAAAGACCGCTGCGTCAGGAAACATGCGCTCCGGCACAGCAGTCTGTATAATCTTTTCTTTTATCCTAAAAGGTTGGCCAGCACACCATAAGACAAAATAGACATGATAATGGCTGCCAATCCCACCCCCAGAAGGATAGCTATAGAGGACTTTTTAAGATCGACCTGCAGAAGGGAAGCGATCAGCGCCCCTGTCCATGCACCGGTGCCCGGCAGTGGAATGCCCACAAACAACAAAAGTCCCAGAAATTCGTATTCCTTGATACGGTCACTTTTTCCCATAGCCCGATGCTCAAGCCTTTCTACCAGAGGGCGAAAAGTCTTTGTTCTTTTCAGCAGCGCAAAAATTCTGCGGATAAACAGCAGAATAAAGGGAATCGGCAGAATATTGCCGATCACACAGATAGGCAGCGCTGTCATATACTCCACCTTCAGAAGGGAAGCTGCCAGAAGCCCTCCGCGAAGCTCCAGAATCGGAAGCAGAGAAATGATAAAGATCAATAACTCTTTGGAAACATAAGGTCCAAGGGTTACAGTAAACCACTGTACAAGTGAATCCATCTATACTCCTATCTACTTCTTACAATAATGTTCAAGAAAATCTATCAGTTTCTGCATTTCCTCCCGGGTACCCACCGTGATGCGGAGGAAATTACTGATGCGCGGTTTGTTAAAATAACGCACAATAATGTGTTCTTCCCGCAGTGCGGCAAAAAGCTCTGCCGCCGGATATTCAGGATGACCGGCAAAAATGAAATTTGCCTTGGAATCCCCGAACACGAAGCCAAGACGCTTCAATTCTTTCTTAGTCCACTCCCGTACGTCGATAACTTTTTTTACCGTTTCGTCAAAATATGCTTTATCCTCTATGGCTGCCTTGCCTGCGGCCAGAGCCGTGCGGTCCATGGTATAGGAATTGAAAGAATATTTGACATCATTAATATAGGAAATCAGTTTTGGATTTCCCATGGCAAAGCCAATCCGCATACCGGCCAGGGAACGGGATTTGGAAAAGGTCTGCATAACCAGCACATTGTCATACTTCTCAATCAGCGGCAGTGCTGACTCGGCTCCAAAGTCCACGTATGCCTCATCCACGATCACGATACTGTCGGGATTGTGACGCACGATGTCCTCGATATCTGCCTGTGCCATCTCCACACCGGTGGGGGCATTGGGGTTCGGAAATACGATACCACCGTTTTCCCTGTAATAATCCTCTTTACGGATCGCAAAATTCTCATCCAGCGGAATCTGTGTGTAAGGGATCCGGAGCATATCTGCCCAGACATCATAAAAGGAATAGGTAATGTCTGGAAACAGAATGGGTTTCTCGCTGTTAAAGCAGGTCATAAAGATCATGGCCAGCACATCGTCGGAACCTACACCCACAAATACCTGCTCCGGCTGCAGCCCATAATATGCAGCAATGGCACTGACCAGTTCCTCACAGGTAGGATCCGGATACAGACGAAGATCTGCAGGATTCTGCCTCTCCAAAGCCTCTTTTACCTTCGGGGAAGGCGGATACGGATTTTCATTGGTATTGAGTTTGATTATATTACTGAATTTTGGCTGTTCGCCGGGTACGTAAGGTACGACCCGGCGAATGTTGTTTTCCCATTTTTTCATCTTATCTCCAGCCTTTGGATTTCTCGTATTCCACGATTATATCCACATTTCTCTCTTCGTATTTGTTAAATTTCTTCTGTGCTTCTTCTTTGGAACAGGTACCCTTGTACCAGCTCTTACTCTCGAAATATTTCTTATTCGAAGCGTTGTCAAATTTGGCGCCACGGCGGGCATAGATCTCGTTCAATGCCAGACGTACCTTTGACTGTGACAGTTTTTCGAGATCAGAAACAGCCAGATACTCGGAATTGCTGTCCGGGAAGATATATTCACTGGATTTTCCGGAAGATGAGTTCGTCTCTTCTTCCTTCTTCTCAGCTTCTTTCTTTGCTTCCTCTGCCTTCTTGGCTTCTTCAGCTTTCTTTTCCGCTTCGGCTTTCTTTTCTTCTTCAGCCTTCTTTGCAGCTTCTTCCTCTTTCTTACGCTCTTCCTCAGCCGCCTTCTCTGCCTCGATCTCTTCCTTGCTCTTTACGATGCCGGCTGCCTTGGCTTCTGTCATCAGCGTGGTGCTGTAATCCAGAGCATTTGCCTCCCAGTCCAAATATTCCTGGGAATCTGCCTGATCATAATTGACCACATCTTCCGGGTTGGTAATATCTTTGACATAACTTAAACGGATCAGCTTTCCGTCTTTAAAATACAGACGGTAGGAATTCTCCTCGGACGACAGATCTGCATAAAACAGCTTGCCATTTTCGTCGTAAAAATAGGAGCGGGCATACTGTGAGTCTTCAGTACCACTTTCTGTCAGGATCGCGGAAATTCTGCTGTCGCCATCCCAGTAAGCAGAAATGCCATCTTTGTAAGCGCTGACTTTGTATTCTCCGGCAGTTCTCTTGGCCATGATGGCGTCGAACTGCTGCTCGATCTCTGCCACAGCCTGGCTTAATTCCTCTGCGGACAGCTTATTGGGATCCTCTGTCTCAACAGAAGAAGAGGGCACCACGCTGCTGGAAGCTTCCGGCTGCGAAGCCACTACTGAAGAAGCTGAAGTCTGACTTTTTTCCGGTTCATCTGCTCCGGAAAGGCTCTTTAAGATGATAAATGCCAGTGCCCCCACCAGAATCACACCGATCAGGGCAAACAGGATCATTTTATCTCTGGCCTTTTTCTTTTTTCTGGCCTGACGTTTTGCTCGTCTTTCCTGATAAGCAAAATCATCATAATCATAATCTTCATCATCATCGTCATCCACCTGACCGTAAGCGGTGGTGTCCATATCCTGCTTCTCCCCATCCATCTCTTCGGTCATATCCGGATCCATATCTGCAGTATTTTCCCCATCCATGGCACCCGCTGTCATCTCCCAGGTATCCTCTGACTCTTCCGGCACAGAAGCTGCTGCAGTGACTTCAGGCTCCTTTTGCCCGCCGTGATCTACCGGTGCGCCGCAGTTGCTGCAAAAATTGGCATTTTCATTAAGATCACATCCGCAGTATGCACATTTCATACGTATACCCTCCTTATTAATCTCTGTTATCCCCTTATATTTATGCTTCGTCCGGAAGATCTACCTTAAGACAAAGCTCTTTTAACTGTTTTTCATCGATGGCTGCCGGTGCCTCACTCATCAGATCGGAAGCATCCTTTACCTTCGGGAACGCAATCACGTCGCGAATGGAATCTGCCTGTACCATCAGCATGACGAGACGATCCAGGCCATATGCCAGACCAGCGTGAGGCGGTACACCATATTTAAAGGCATTCAAAAGGAAACCGAAACGTTCCCAGGCCTGCTCTTTCGTAAAGCCAAGAACCTCGAACATTTTTTCCTGAATATCGTCCTGATGGATTCTGACGGAACCGCCGCCTAATTCCACACCGTTTAAAACAATATCATATGCTTTTGCACGGACACGTCCCGGATC
>CALZMS010000063.1 GCA_945788595.1 uncultured Lachnospiraceae bacterium | reverse complement strand
ATAAACTATAATATTAAGAAAAAGTTTACGAAGGAGGGAGAAATATTATGTGGCTTTTTATGGCAGTGCTATCTTCCCTGTTTGCCGGTTTGACAGCAATCCTGGCAAAATGCGGTATCCGCAAAACAGATTCTGACGTAGCGACAGCAGTACGAACGGTAGTCGTACTGGCATTTTCCTGGATCATGGTGTTCGTGGTCGGCTCTGCCGGAACAATTACACAGATTGAGCCGCGCTCACTTTTGTTTCTGGTGCTGTCGGGTATGGCAACCGGCATGTCCTGGATCTGCTATTTTAAGGCATTGTCCATGGCAGATATCAATAAAGTGGTGCCGGTGGACAAGTCCAGCATGATTCTCACGGTGCTTCTGGCTATTGTGATCTTTCAGGAGACGAACCATTGGGCAGTGAAGCTGGTGGGCGTGGCGCTGATCGGTGTGGGGGTATTTCTGATGATTGAGAAAAAGGACACCACCGACACAGAGGCAAAAAAAGGATGGTTTATTTATGCCGCACTGTCTGCTGTGTTTGCGGCTCTGACTTCAATTCTTGCCAAGGTGGGTATTTCCGGTGTGGAGTCCAATCTGGGGACCGCCATCCGTACCTGTGTGGTACTTGTGATGGCATGGATTATTGTTTTTGCCAGAAGAAAACAGTCTCAGGTGAAAGAAATTGACCATCGTGAACTGCTGTTTATCAACCTGTCCGGTCTGGCTACGGGCGCTTCCTGGCTCTGCTATTATTACGCAATCCAGCATGGTGTGGTCAGTGTGGTCGTTCCCATTGATAAGCTGAGTATCATCGTGACGATAGCTTTTTCTTACGTTGTCTTTGGTGAAAAGCTTAAGAAAAAATCTGCTGTCGGCCTCGGGCTGATGGTAGCCGGTACACTGCTGATGACCATATTAGCATAAGCAAATCTGGACAAAATATAGAACAACCAGCCAGAAACATCCAAAGAAAGGCAGACATCATCATTATGAAATTCATTTATAACAAAAACAGTATCCAGTGCAGAGATGAAAACACAGATCTGCTTCTGGGAGAAGTAAATTTTGAGAATGTGTCAGAGGGATTGCTTGAGGTAACTCATACATATGTATCTCCCAGCTGCCGAGGGCAGGGTATCGGAGACCAGCTGATGCATGCCATGGTAGATTATCTGGCAGAATGTCGTCTTAGAACCTATCTGTCCTGCAGCTATGCCGTAAAATGGTTTTATCAGCATCCGGAGTATCAGCATCGGGTGCAGGATTTTAACTGCTGCAGCTAAACCATGTCACAAGTTGTGAGAGAACTGGTATTTAGCTAGAACGAAATGATTTCCCGGATTCTGGTTTCATAGATTTGTCAATATAGAGGAACTGTGCATACATCAGTGCAGTTCCTTTTTGCATATCTTTTACAAGTCCGTCGCATCTTTGTGATACAATAGACATATCTGTTCAATACTTTCGCAGTTATGATGCGAAAATCCATGAAAAAAAGATACGTGATGAACCACAAGTGGTTTAAACTTTTCTGAACAATTATCAAAAAACACATATTTCACATAACAAAGGAGAATGTATGACAAACATATTGATTATAGAAGATGACAAAGAAATCAATCGCCTCATTGAGTCTACGCTGATTGGCGAAGGTTACAGCTGCGACTGTGCCTTTGACGGTAAGGCGGGAGCGGACCAGATTGAAGAAAAAACCTACGATCTGATCCTTCTTGACCTGATGTTGCCGTTCATCAGTGGGTATGAACTGTTGGAGTACATTGTCAGTTTAGGAACACCGGTGATCATTATTTCTGCTATGGGACAGGTGAAAGACCGGATCCGGGGACTGAAAAAGGGGGCGGACGATTATCTGAGCAAGCCTTTTCAGATCGGTGAACTGGTAGCCCGGGTGGAGACAGTGCTTCGCCGTACTTCTCAGGTGAAGGATAAGGTCACTATCGGTGATGTGACAGTGGATCCGGTTTCCCGACAGGTGTTTAAAGGGGGCCATCCGGTGGATCTGACAGTAAAAGAGTTCGATCTTCTCCTGGAACTGATCCATAATAAAAATGTGGCCCTCAGCCGTGCCCGGCTGTATGAAAAAGTCTGGGAGGAAGAGTATACGGGGGAGACAAGGACACTGGATTCTCATATCCAGCGCCTGCGCAAAAAGCTGGACTGGAATGACCGGATCGTAACGGTATTTCGTATTGGTTACCGGCTGGAGGTCCATCAATGAAATTTTTTTATAAGATTTTTCTCAGTACAATTCTGATCCTGACGTTTTCTCTGGGAATGGTAGAATATCTGACGGTATCCTACAGTCTGGAGCATTCTGTACAGAGAGAGGAAAAAAGTGCTCTTTCTCAGCATCAGATGGTGAAATATTCCATCCAGACAGTGATGCTGAATCTGGAAGATACTCTGGATACCGCCAATATGGAGGAAATAGGAAAAACTGCGGCGGCAACCCTGGGAGCAGACGGTGGCTTATATTTTGCAGATGAGAGTGAGGCATGCTACTATAACTCCTGTGAGAGAGAACCGGATGTGGGTGAACTACAGCAGGGAGAGCTTGCGTATGATATCTCCCGGGGCAGCGATGGCAGCCTTTATCTTCAGGTCAGGAGCCGTTTTACCCAGAAGAAGACAGGCTATATTCTGGTTACAGAAAAAAATGTGTCCGGACTCTTTGCGGACGCGGATGATCTGCGAAAAAGATGCGAACTGTTTTACTGGTGCATTCTGGGTGCAGCCTCTGTGCTGCTCTTTGTGTTGTCTTTTACGATGACCCGTCCGCTTACGGCACTGCGCAATACGACATGGCAGTTTACTTCCGGTGAGTACAGTGCGCGGGCCAATGTATCTACACACGATGAGGTCGGGGATCTGGCCCGTGCCTTTAATCGTATGGCCAGAACCATAGAAGGAAAAATTGCGGAACTTCAGGAGGCGGCCCGCCGTCAGGAGGATTTTACGGCGAATTTTGCTCATGAGCTAAAAACTCCCATGACTTCTATTATCGGCTATGCAGATACCTTATATCAGAAAACATTGCCGCCGGAGCAGGTCCATCAGCTGGCAGGCATTATCATGAACGAGGGGATGCGCCTGGAAGCACTTTCGTTTAAATTGATGGAGCTGATCACCCTGGAACGCTCAGATTTTCAGCTGGAACAGGCCAGGATTGATGAAGTGATCGAGGATGCCATAGAAACGGCCCGCCCTGCGGCTGAACAGAGACAGATTTGTCTCTGTTGTCAGGCTCAGCCGGGGTGGGTAAGATTGGAATACGATCTGTTTAAGACACTTCTTTTGAATCTGCTGGATAATGCGCTGAAGTCCGGTACGGATCGTATCGATTTGAAAGGCCAGATACGGGGCGAGGAGTATCAGATCTGTGTTACGGATTATGGAAGGGGAATACCGCCGGAAGAACTGGAAAGGATCACGGAAGCTTTTTATATGGTAGATAAATCCCGTTCCCGAAAAGAGCACGGAGCCGGCCTTGGTCTGGCATTGGCTGTACGGATCGCCAGACTGCATCATACAGAATTATCTTACAAAAGTGTGCCCGGGGAGGGAACCATGGTTTCTTTTTCTCTGAGAAGGGAGGCCGAAGATGAAGAAAAATAGAGTATTATACGGTCTTCTGGTCATCGTGCTGACAGTGCTTATCGTGTTGTCAGGTACCTGGATTCCACAGGCATTGCTGGAAAGAAAAGCGGAAACTCTTTCTTCCGGGAAAACGGCGATAACAGATAACCAGGAGGTCACGCCCTATACATATACCATGAGTGTGGAAAAGAAAATTCCGAAATTGGCAGATTTTGTCCGAACTACGATGGATACGGGACTGGAGGTGGGGCTTGAAGTGCGAGATCCTCTGGATACAGAGCTTACTCGGCAGCAGGCCATGGAGAAGACCCGGGAGTATCTGTTAAAATTAAATGAGATCTATCTGGACTGGGGCCTGGATCCTATGTTTCCGCAGGCACTGGACGATATATCGTTTGCAGAGGATGAGAGTAGCAGTGCTGATGTACAGGAAAATGTAGCCGGGATAGCGGAAACTGAGGCTACAGCTGTGGATAAATCTCTCATGGATCCCTCCGGTGAAACGGCAGATATCATGGATGCGTATTTTGTTGTGGATCCGGCAGAACAGCAGCTTTCTTTCTGGTGGATTTGGGTTCTGGATACGTATGGCAATACAGTATATGTGGCGGTGGACGCTGTGACAGGTATTCCTGTGCTGACCTGGTACAGGGCAGGAAAAGAGGCTTCTCTGGTGGAATATACCATGGCTGTCTGTGAGGCTTATGCGGAAGTTTATGGAACAGAATATACCTTTTCCTCCCCGACGGAAACAGAAAAAATAAAGATCGGATATCAGGATCACAGCGATTATATAGCCTTTGACTGTGAGGGAAAATATATCAGTCTGGAATATCAATACTATTCCTATGAGAAATCTTACAAATACATATATGATTATAAATATGACCGGCCGGGGGAGGTCATGATCTGGCTGTATGAAAGATAAAACGCAAAAAATCTTGAGAGTTATATGTAAATAAGATATGATTATTGAATAATCTTTCAAAAAATGGTGGTTATGGCAGCATATCGCCTTCCCATGATGCAGAATCAGCAGCTATAACGTAAAAATTGACAACTATGTCACATCTGCGTGACAGCTTGTTTTAATCTTCCTGCTATATTTTATTCAGCAAAGCAACAACAGGAGAAAAATATGGAATATATTACGGAAGCAAGAAAAAAACAGATCCAGAGAATACGAAGGGAAAAGAGAAGAAGGAGAAGGATCCGGCGTCTGGCACTACTTCTGGGCGGAGTACTGGTTATTGTGGCTGCAGGTAAGGGTATCTGGACGCTGACACATCCTGTGGCGGCCGACACTGTGCCGGAAATAAGTGAAGAGGTGTTAACTGCATCGGAGAGTTCTGGAGATGTGGCGCCAGAAAGCTCACAGGTGGATAAGGAACTGAGCCAGAGCGAGAAACTGTCTTGTATTCTTACGGACGATGCTTATCCGGAGCAGTTAAAAGAAATGGCGCAAAAAAACAGTGAGGCCATTGATTTTGTGTACAACTATCCCCGGTTAAAAGATGAAGTATGGGAAATTGATCTTACAGAAGAAAGTCAGAAAGAGCAGGTGCCGCTTCTGATACAGTGGGATGAACGGTGGGGATATACTTCTTATAATGGCGGAATTCTGGGGTATACCGGATGTGGCCCCACATCTCTTGCTATGGTGATCCTGTATCTGACAAAAGATACTTCCATAGATCCGACAGTGGTGGCTGCTTATGCCGAAAGTGCCGGGTACTGTGTACCGGGTTCCGGCAGCAGCTGGACGCTGATCAGTGAAGGCAGTACACATTTCGGCCTTCAGGCAGAAGAGCTTGCCATGATGGAAGGCCGAATAAAGGCAAAGCTGGATGAAGGCTGTCCCATCATTGTAAATGTGGGTCCCGGCGATTTTACAGATTCCGGTCACTACATGGTTATCGTGGGCTACGACAGTCAGGGATTTATCATCAATGATCCCAACAGTTATGTAAATAGCCAGAAACGCTGGAACTTTGATCAGCTTAATGGTCAGGTGCGAAATCTCTGGGCCATGTCCCGGTAAAAAGCGCGAGGTTTATAACGTTCATTGCCTGGCAATAGAAAGTATAGCGGAAAAGATAATTATTTTTTATTGAAAAAACAGGGTTTACATTGACAAACAGATAAAATGGATATAGAATAAGCCTACTAATGCGGTAGGAAATATAGGGCGGATGGAAACATCCGCCTTTTCATGCCATAGATATACAGGAGAAGAAAAAATGCTGAATCAGTTTTCAAGAACAGAGATACTTTTTGGGACAGAAGCCATGGAAAAGCTTTCGAAGGCCAGAGTGATTGTATTTGGTATAGGCGGAGTGGGCGGATATGTCTGTGAGGGACTTGTACGAAGTGGTGTAGGGACACTGGATATTGTGGATGACGACAAGGTATGTCTGACCAATCTGAATCGCCAGATCATTGCTACCAGAAAAACTATAGGGCGTTATAAAACAGATGTAATGAAAGAACGTATTCTGGAGATCAATCCGGAGACATCAGTGAATACTCACCAGTGCTTTTTTCTCCCGGAAACAGCGGATCAGTTTGATTTTACCGTCTATGAATGCGGCCTTGACTTTCTCTCTGACTACGGC
>CALZMS010000062.1 GCA_945788595.1 uncultured Lachnospiraceae bacterium | reverse complement strand
GGCATTGTATTTGCAGGTCAACGCTCTGGTGGCATTGATGCCCACCAGCCAGTCTGCTTCAGCACGGGCCACCGCAGCACGGTACAGCGGATAATATTCTCTGCCCGGATGCAAACGAGAAAATCCCTCGCGTATGGCTTTGTCCGTTACTGAAGAGATCCACAACCGCTTCAGCGGCTTATGACAATCCGCTTTTTCCAGAATCCACCGGGCTACCAGCTCACCTTCCCGTCCCGCATCTGTGGCAATGATAATATCCTCCACATCTTTACGATAGATCTGCTCTTTTACCGCCCGAAACTGGGCGGAGGTCTGGCGGATCACCACCAGCTTCCATTTTTCCGGCATAATGGGCAGGGGCTCCATCTCCCATTTCTGGTATTTCTTGTCGTACTCTTCCGGATCTGCCAGAGTCACCAGATGCCCCAGAGCCCAGGTTACGATATATTCCGGTCCTTCCATAAAGGTGGCTGTCTTTTTCTGACAGCCCAACACCCGGGCAATGTCCCGGGCTACCGAAGGTTTTTCTGCTATAACTAAATGTTTCATTTCCAGCTCTTTTCTATCTCTCTGATCCGTTCATACAAGAACTCGTTGACAGGTACCAGGATGTTCTTTTCCTTTGCTCTCTGGATGACCGTCCCCGCAAACATCTCTACTTCCGAGGGTCTGTGGGCCACGGCATCCTGCTGCATGGATGGAATTCCCGTGGGAGACAAAGTCTTCAGAATATCCACGTACATGTTCAGGTCCTGCTCTGTAAGAGGAATATTCTCACTGTTTGCCAGTGCCACCACTTCTCTCATGGCGGAGATCATGGTGCGGTTGGCTTCTCCCGGAATCAGGCAGCCATGGTACGTCGTATTAAACGCCATACAGCACTGATTAATACCCACATTCAGCATAAACTTGCTCCAGAGACGATACAGGATATCCTCCTCCCGTACATAGGGCATCTGAATTTCTTCAAAATAGGCCTGCACTGCATCTACATTCTCTTTCTGTTCTTCATAGCGGGCACCGATATGCAGCTCGCCCATTTTTGTAAACTTCAGCGCTTCCCCAGCTTTCATGGCATCCATGCCCTGCGCTACGGTATAGAGCAGTTTTTCCCGGCCGAAGCGCTTCTCCAGGATCTCCTCGCTGTCGATACCATTCATTACGGACATGATGATCGTGTGCTCATCCACACAGTTTGCCATATCCTCCATGGCCGAAGCCAGGCCGTTGTATTTTACCGCCACCATCACGAGATCTGCCGGTTTTGCATCCTTACAGTCGCACAGGGGCATTTCGTAGGCTTTACCGTTTTTGTAAAATAGCTTTCCGGCATATTTTTCTACTCTCTGGCTGTTCATGATAAACTGCACCGGATGTCCCGCATCGATACACTGGGTACCGTACAGAATGCCCAGGGCACCCATGCCGATGATGGCTACGTTCTCTATCTTTTTCATAAATTTTCTTCTCCTTATTTCATTCAGAGTTTATCATAGCACAACCCGTATTAAAATACTATCCTGCTGTGCAGCCGGATTTATTGATCAAAACATAGCTCGTCTCATTGTAAAAATGCACAAACATTTTACTCTTTTATCGTAAATTATGTATGAAATTAATCTTGCGCACATACTCATCCGGTGATAAAACATAATGCGTAGATAAACGAACGCAAACAAGCAATGAATGGGATACATCGTCTGTGAATTCATCTTTCAGAGAGCCGTTGGCTGGTGCGAAACGGCAGGTGCACACATTCGACATCACCCATGAGCCTCCCGCTGAAACTATAGTAAGCGGAGACGTCCTCTCCACGTTATCAGAGAAGCTGTTGATTGACAGTACTAAGCGGCCTGATGTTTTTCACAGACAAACAGAGTGGTACCACGGATAATAATTCCGCCTCTGCAGTTCCTTAACGGGAACGGCAGAGGCGTTTTTTATAGATAACTTACAAGAAAAGAGGTAGAATAATGAACGGAATTTTAATGATGGTTATCGCCATCGTAGTACTTGGAGGAGCCTACCTCCTGTATGGACGTTACTTACAGAACAAATGGGGCATTGATCCCACTGCTAAAACCCCCGCCTATGAAATGGAAGACGGTGTAGACTATGTGCCCGCAGACACCAATGTAGTCTTTGGACATCAGTTTGCTTCCATCGCCGGTGCCGGGCCCATCAACGGGCCTATCCAGGCCGCCATGTTCGGATGGCTGCCGGTACTGTTATGGATCCTGATCGGCGGTGTATTCTTCGGTGCAGTGCAGGACTTTGCCGCCATGTACGCATCTGTTAAAAATAAAGGCCGCACCATCGGCTATATCATTGAGGAATATATCGGTAAAACCGGAAAAAAACTGTTTCTCTTATTCTGCTGGCTGTTCTGCATCCTGGTCGTAGCCGCTTTTGCAGACGTTGTTGCCGGTACTTTTAACGGTTTTATCACCGATGAAGCCGGTGTAGTGAGCACAGTTGCCGCCAACGGTGCTGTTGCCACCACCTCCATGCTGTTTATTCTGGAAGCTGTGGCTCTGGGACTTATTCTGAAATATACCAGAATGAACAAATGGGTCAATACCGCCATTGCAATTGTTATGCTGATAGCTGCTGTGGCTCTTTCCCGGTATACCTTTCCCGGGGAGTATGGCATATCATCATCTTTCTGTATGTCATGGTAGCCTGCGTGGCTCCTGTATGGGCACTGCTTCAGCCAAGAGATTATCTGAACAGTTACCTTCTGATCTTTATGATTGTTGCCGCCGTTATCGGCGTATTTGTTGCCAATCCGGCATGTAATCTGGAGGCTTTTGTAGGTTTTAATGTGGATGGACAGTATCTGTTCCCCATCCTGTTTGTTACCATCGCCTGCGGTGCAGTTTCCGGTTTCCATTCACTGGTCTCCTCCGGAACCGCATCTAAGCAGATCAAAAACGAAAAAAATATGCTGCCGGTTTCCTTCGGTGCCATGCTGATGGAAAGTATGCTGGCCATCATCGCTCTGATTGCCGTTGCTTCCTTCGGTAAAGGTGAAGCTGCTGCCCAGGGTCTGACCACGCAGCCCCAGATTTTTGCCGGTGCCATTGCTAATTTTCTGACTGTGATTGGATTACCCCATGATCTGGTTTATACACTGATTAATCTGGCAATCTCCGCTTTTGCGCTGACCTCTCTGGACTCCGTTGCCCGTGTTGGCCGTCTGTCCTTCCAGGAATTTTTCGTGGACGATGATACGGATACAGAACATATGAGCCCGTTCCTTAAAGTAGTTACCAATAAATACTTTGCTACTGCGCTGACTCTGGTTCTTTCTTATCTGCTGGCTAAAGTGGGATACGCTGAGATCTGGCCGCTGTTTGGATCTGCCAACCAGCTACTGTCCGTACTGGCTCTGGTTGCCTGTGCTGTCTTCCTGAAAAAGACCAAACGTCAGGGTGTAATGCTGTGGCTCCCCATGTTCTTCATGATGGCAGTTACCTATACTGCCCTGTCCATGACTATCTATAAGCTGGGCACAACACTGTTCACCGTAGGGCTCAGCCTTGGCAGCACACTGCAGCTGATCTTTGCTGTACTGCTTCTGCTGTTAGGCGTGATCGTAGCTGTGCAGGGTGTACATAAGCTGACGGAAAAAGCGGCTTAAAATAAAGATCAGTCTTCTGTCTTCTATATTTATTCGTCAGAGAAAAAATGATCTGAGTTGACCCCTGCTTTGTTTTCATAATAAAAAAGCTCAGTTTTGCATATTATTATGCAAAGCTGAGCTTTTTACCTGTTATCAAACCTATTTTTTTCCTGCCCTTATCAGAGAAACCAACGCCAGCACCGCATTGATCAGGCACCACGCCGACCAGACAGCCAGATCACTGTAGCTGCCGTGCCCGGTAAAACCGATCAGCGCAGCTAGTCCAAACAGAACAATCAGTGCAATGTTTCCGCCTTTACCCTCAGATTTCCGTGTAGAGATAGACACGATTCCTCCTGCCAGCATCAGTGCAGCCACCATAATTCCCATCGTACCAGATATTTCTCCATTTGCCTCCAGCGCATTGGACACTCCGGCCGCACAGGACTGAAGTGATACAATAGCAAACAAAATAATAGATAATATTCCTGACACCAGTTTCCATGTTTTCATATGAAATATTCCTCCCGTAGTTTATCTTATTGTGCGGAAAAAGTAATCGGGTCTGAATCCGCAATCGTATCAAAGGAATCATTGTCAAAAATATTGAATTTCAATTCAATCTCATCGATAGAGGTAATACCATTCTGTTCCAGATCCTCAGACATTAATGTGATATCATCTATAGCCTTTTTTCCCGCATATACAGTTGTGGAGAAAAACGGATCCATCATAAATCCATTGACAGACATATCATCTACCTGTATACATACATCCCTATCTGATGTATTTTCACAATACAGCAAAATGGCGGCTCCCCAGAAGCTGTTTTCATCTACCGTCTTTCCGACAATGCGGATGCCATTTTCATTATAGAGCTCTGTTCCGGCATCATTTGGCGTTGTATCCATCTGATCAAAGGCAGAGGTTTGTATTGTCACACAGTCTGTAGAAAACAGCGTATCATAGCTGTTTGCGTCACTGACATTAAAATAAATCTCTATTTTTCCTACAGAATCAATGCCCGCTGCTTCCAGCTCGTCACTTGACAGATATACAACTTCATTGGATTTTTTGCCGGCAGCCACCTCAGCACCAAAAAGATCCTGAATCATATAGTCATTTACGATAAGTGCATTGCAGCCGACAAGAATATCTTTATCTGACTGATTATCCAGAAGTACTTTGATTCCATCTCCAAAGATACTGTCTGACACATATTCCTGTGCGGTAATGGTAACATCATCCTGTTCTACCAGAACCTGTTCTTCTATGGATACGTCTGATGATACGGCAGCAGCATTTTCCGGTTCCGTCACCGGAGAAGCTGCTTCTGATGCCGCTTCTGAGCTGCTTTCTTCTGCGACACTTCCACCTGCGACAATTTCTTTTGTTTCCTTTTCTGCAGTTTCACCACAGCCTGCCATCAGAGACATGGCTAATGCAACTCCCAAAATTGCCGCTGTTTTTTTCATATTTCTTTTCATGTTCCATTCCTCCTGAAATAAAATATTACAGAACATTTTTGTGTTCTGGTTTTCGTGTTTATCTGCCCGTTTTTTACAAATATGACTCTCATACCACCAGATACGTATACAAAGTTCTCTCACCCATGTATTCTGTCCTTATGGCATTATTCATAAATACGTTCTTCTGACCTGAGCATCGATGGTTCCCTAACCCTTTTAACATTGCAAGCACATTATTCCTGCACTCCACTGGTCCTGAGCGGCTCCATCCCATTTTTCTTTAACAGTGCATTGGCATCGATGATACTGCCTGGCCGCTCATTAAAAATAATCATCAGCAGAGCATCCCGGGGGATCTTGGCATACAGCTGGGGCATCTCATATTTTCGCAGAGCCTTCTGCGTCTCCTCCAGCGTACATTCTGCCGCATAGCAGATCCGAAGGATCACGTCCCGCTGTTTTGTGTGTTTTTCGCCTGACAGCAGCTTATAGCCGTACCGCTCCGGAATATCCGCCAGCAGAAATACCTTTTGCTGTGTGAGCCCTTTTTCTCTGAGCAGATCCTTGATGTATACGGAAAATGAATCCATCTCCATATTCATATCGTCTTTATTTTCATGGTAAAATTTTTCAAAGTCGCTGACATGCGTACTTCCCAGTGCGTTTTCCAGTTCTTTTGTGCTTTTTTTACTCATTCGTATCTCCAATCTGCTATAATAATATCCAGCATATCATGAAAGGAATGATATTTTGGATATTTCAAAACGCCTTGCGCTTTCTTATTACAAGACGATCGCCGTGCTCAATGAAGACCACCATGTCAGTCTGGTGCAGCACCAGAGCACGAAAAAAATCTATGTCAAAAAAATTCTGGATGTCTATCATCTTCCGGTTTACGAATATCTGTCCAGCCATCCCATCAACGGAATCCCCCGGATCATTGATTTTGCCGAGGAACAGGGCCAGCTGACGGTTATCGAGGAATATATCTCCGGTTGTTCCCTGCAGGAAAAAATCGAAGAAAGATCCCTTACCGCCGCTTCCGTGGTGCGATATATGGAGGGACTCTGTGATATTCTAAAGCAGCTGCACAGTGCCGATCCGCCCATCGTGCACCGGTAATCATGTTTTTAACATAGTCC
>CALZMS010000061.1 GCA_945788595.1 uncultured Lachnospiraceae bacterium | reverse complement strand
TCGAAGTGATCACGACAAACAGAGTCATCGGCTTCAACAGTGGTAATGTGATGTAACGGAATGTCTGCCATGCGCTGGCACCGTCTACCTTTGCCGCCTCCAGCGCGTCTGCCGGAAGAGAATACAGACCAGCCATGTACATAACGACAGCGTAACCGAAATCCTTCCAGATCGTCATGATCATTACAGCCAGTAAGGCTGTCTTGGGATTCATCAGCCAGTTAACATCAAGGCCAAAGATCTGGTTGATGGTACCAATCTGGGGATTGTACATGAATTTCCATACAAAGGCCACCGCCACCATGGGTGTAACTACCGGCATATAATATACCGCTCTGAAAAAGCTTTTATGTTTTACCAGTGTGGAATAAATGGCATAAGCGATAGCCAGGCCGAGTCCCACACGGAAAAAGATAACAACTACGGAGAAAATCAATGTGTTTAACATGGATTTTCCAAAAAGACCGCTTGTAAATACCTCGATATAGTTAGCCAGACCCAGGAAGTTATAGGTTCCGCTCAAGGGGTTCCACTCATGGAAGCTTCCCGCAAAAGCGATGCCGATGGGTACTACAAGAAAAATGGTAAAATAGATGACCATTACTGTGACAACGATATTTCTCAGAATGATCTCACTTTTACTCTGCAGGGGATGTGTTTTTTTAAACATACCTGCATACCTCCCTCTCTATATTGCCCAAAACGAAGTCTTCTTATTTGTCAAAAGCGTACAGGTTCTCAACAGAAACAAAGCTGCTGTTCTTCATGTCTTTGATAATGTTCTGCTGTGCTTCCTCTAAAGCAGTGTCGATATCTACGCCATTAAAGAAGATGTCCTGTCCGGCTTTCTTTAAGGATGTCTCCATAGTGGACGGCATCGGGCCCGGCCAGATATAGTGGTCGATGTGCTCGGAAAGTACCTTAAGGGACGGATTTTCCAGAATCTTTTCGTTGTTTGCCAGAGATTTCTTGGCCGGGAAAGTACTCATGGCCAGGTTGAAACTAATCTGTGCTTCATCATTTGCCAGGAAGTATTTAATGAAGTCCTGAGCAACGGCCTGCTGATCTGCCGGAGCATTCTTGTTTACACCAAAGGTAGACTCACCGTTGTAACGGTTGTAGGCATAGGGTTCTCCGTCAAAGGTCGGAATCTCAAATACGCCGAAATCAATGTCGCTCCAGGTAGTTTTCAGAGTGTTGTAGTAGTGCCCCCACTGGATAACCATAGCAGATTGTCCCTGACCAAAGCTGTCAGCACCCTTCTCACCAAAGTCTTTGGAACCAACACCGTCAACCTCATACATGTCTACCAGCATCTGCATTACCTGCTTCATAGCATCAGAATTTACATTCGGAGTTGTTCCGTCTTCCTGGAACAGCTTTTCGCCCAGCTGATAGTTCAGACCCAGCAGATAATTCTGATGGAAATCATCGTTGAAGTTCAGACCGGCCTGAATCAGCTTGTCACCGTCTCTCTTTGTCAGCTTCTTGGCAACTTCACGCATCTCGTCCCATGTTTTCGGGATATCTTCCTCTGTCAGTCCGGCTTCTTCCCACATCGTTTTATTGTAGTAAACAGAACCGGTCATCATACCGTAGTCGATGTAGTAAACCTCTCCGTCAATTACGTGGGCATCTACACCAGTAAAGTCAGCCTGCAGATCCTCCAGCGGAATATCCAGGGGAGCCATATAGTTGATCAGGTTCTCATGATAGCTGTTATGAACGTTGAAAATAGCCGGTCCTTTGTCGCCATCCAGTGCCAGCGGCAGCTTGGTCCAGTAATCCTCCCACGGATTGTTGACCAGCTTGATGCTTACATTCGGATGGATTGCGGTGTATCCGTCGATCACCTGCTGGAAAAGTTCGTCACTGCCCCACTCCCATAATTCTATGGAAATGTCTTTTCCTTCGTTGATTTCTACGGTAGGATCGTATTTGATCGTATCGCCGAAGGGCTCTGTGGGTACTTCAACCTTTGCTTCTGTACTGCTGTCCGCGGATTTGCCTGTGCCGCATCCTGCTAGAGATGCCATGGCCATTGCTGCTGCCATCATGGCTGCAAAAATTCTCTTCTTCATTTTTTACCTCTTTCTTTTTCTTTCATAAGTCATTGGTTACCTGTTATTCCGTTCCTTTAGGTTTAGCGCTAAATCTATATTTAAACTATCATCACCCCGTATTTTTGTCAATTGCATTTTGTATTTTCAGCATTATAGTGGTATTTTTCTGCTGTTTTTATATATTATGACGATTTTATCTGAAATCATCTTCCTGTTTCCTTGCTTTTTGTTGGTTTATATAGTATAATAACGCTAACGCCTGATAGGTTTATTTTCGTTATATTAAATCTATTTCCCCTTTAACAATATAGTTTATAAACTCTCTAAGGTTTATATCAAAAACAGAAAAGAGAAATAAATGACATTAAAAGACATCGCAGACAGAGCCGGCGTCAGTATGATGACAGTTTCCAACGTCATCAATGGAAAACACAGCCGTGTTTCTGCCAAAACAATTGAAAAAGTAAATGCCATCATCAAGGAATGCGGCTACGTACCGAATCTCAGTGCCAGAAACCTGACCAGCCGCACTTCTTCTATTGTCGGCATTGTAGTTCCGCTGGATGAGGATTCTCTGGACGAAAATTATATGGAAAACCCTTATGTAAGCGCGATGATAGGTACCATAGAGCTGGAGCTTCGCCGCAATGGCTATTACACCATGGTCAGATCGGTATCCAGAGAGCGGGATATCACATCCCTTCTTAAAAACTGGAACGTTGACGGCATTATCTTCCTGTATCCCGACGATACCGGCTATATCAATCAATTTGCAGAATCACTGCAGCAGGATAATACAGGCTCCCCCTGTCCGGTGGCTATTTTCGACAGTCACATGTCTGTCCCGGGAATGATAAATGTCTGTTCCGACGATGAAAAAGGACTTTACCTGTCCACGAAATACATGATCAACCGGGGGCACAGCCAGATTGCCTTTGTGGCAGACTATGAAGAAAACTATCTGCTCACCCAGCGTTTCCGCGGTTATTGCAGAGCACTGGAGGAGTCCGGTATTCCCTTCCGGGAGGAATTTGTATTCAAGAATCCCCCATCCTATGAAGGAGGTATTGCGGCCGGTAAAGCTATTGCTTCCGGCAAACTCAAGCCTACCGGTGTAGTTACTACGGCAGATATCTGTGCCATCGGTATCATGGAAGGCGCTCGCCTTGGCGGTCTTCGTGTTCCTGTGGATCTCTCTGTCATGGGTTACGATAATCTTTCCCTCTGTCAGTACACCAGTCCGAAGCTGAGCTCTGTTTCCCAGAATATTACGCAGAAAGCGCTGCAGGCCACACAGCTTCTGCTGCAGAAGATTCGGGATAAGGATGCGAAAATTCCGGAGCATATTACGATGGATGTGGAGATTGTGGAACGACAGTCTGTTGTTTCTTTATTTTGATCGAATTTAAGACAGATACATTGTTTGCCTAACACAAAATTATTTATTTTTCATCACGATTTATGCTGCCGGAGAAAGCAGCGGAATGGAGTTTTTATGGATAACAAGACGAGACGAGATCTGGAAATGGTGTACATTTCCGATGAAGAAGTATTTGAGGAGCAGAAAAAAGCAAGAATATTAACGCAGAAATTAAATACCGTTGACCGTTCTGACTTTTCCGCTATTGGAGAAATTGTAAAAGAATTATTCGGCAAATCCGAAAACGCATTTGTCAATCCTCCGTTCTACTGCGACTACGGTTCACACATAGAAGTCGGAAAGAATTTTTTTGCCAATTACAACTGTACATTCCTGGATGTGGCAAAGATCGTCATTGGCGATAACTGCCAGCTGGCGCCTAATGTTTCTATTTATACGGCGGGGCACCCCGTTCATCCGGACACCAGGAATTCCGGATACGAATACGGCATACAGGTTACCATTGGAAATAATGTCTGGATCGGCGGGAATACAGTGATCTGCCCCGGTGTGCATATCGGAGATAATGTGGTAATCGGTGCCGGTTCTGTTGTCACAAAGGATATTCCCGACATGGTGATTGCTGCCGGAAATCCCTGCAAAGTCATCCGCAAGATCACGGAAGATGACCGCAGAACATATTTTAAAGGCAGATTAATTGACGACGAAGCGTGGGCAAACATCCAGTGTGCCGAAAAATAAAAAAGCAACAAAGAATATCCAGCACACCGCAAAAAAAGCATTCAGCACACGATAAAATAAAAAAAAGCAATAAAAAGCATCTAGCATATTGCAAAATAAAAAAGCACTAAAAGACATCCTACATACCGCAAAATAAAAGCCAGCCATATCCCACAGCAGATGAAAATCATGCAAGTGATATGGCTGGTTTTTTACTATTCGATGCACTGGTAAAATGTAATATACTTAGCTTTACCAAATGATTTTTGAAAAATCTCTGTAAAACAAATGACTTACGAGTTCTGTTGGTAAGCTATTTCATGAACCCTCTACTGATCTCTCACGTCAGGAATATACTCCAGGCGCATATCGTCGGCAAAGACAATAATGTAGAGAAGATCACCATCTTCGTGGCAAACTCCGGTTCCATCTGATATTTCGATGCCAGAATACTGGTGGTCGCTCCCGCCGGCATGGCTACCAGAAGCACTATCAGGCCCCGCACGGTCTGGGATATGGGCAGAAAATACAGCAGCCCATACACCAGCAGTGGAATAACAACCAGACGATGCACAGTGTAGGTAACCACTGTCCGGTCATATAAAGTACGGTAATCCATGCTGCCGAGAATCATTCCGATAATCATCATGGACATGGCTGTATTACAGCTTCCGATGTAGGTAATCGCACCGGTAACGGGTGCCGGAAAACGCCATCCCGTCAGCAGCAGGACAATTCCCAACAAACACGCCAGAATACAGGGGTGGGTCACCACCTTTTTCACTGCTGCTTTTCCCTCTTTTGTGCCGGAAAAAGTAGCCAGTCCCTCCGTCCACATCATGATCCGCTGAGGGATCAGAAACACGGACGCCAGCAAAAGTCCATAGGAGCCAAATACGCCCTCCGCCACTGGATTGCCCAGAAAGCCCGCGTTAGAGCAGATTGTGCCGTACTGCAGACATTTCCTTTTTCCCTCCGGCTTACGACCAAATACCAGTTTTCCATAAATCACTGACAGAATCTGTACGCCAATAGACAACAGAAGTACGATCAAAAGCTCTTCACCCATTCCGTCAGCAAAATCCATCATAAAAGCTTTGAGAATATTGCAGGGAAGAATGACGTAGATTACAAGGTCATTCATATTTTTCTGTCCTTCCGTCCCTACAAGACCCGTACGTTTTAACAGAAAACCTACTGCCACCAGTAGAAATATTGTAATCTGAAGATTTATCAGTGTATGCATTTTGTCCTCCCTGCTGTAAAAGGCGAAACAGCTGAAAACGCGCTGTTTCGCCTTTATATTGTCATACATATCAACGAACAGTCCCATGAACCATTCTGATTTATCCCACAGAATTATCCCTCAAAATATCTCGTCAAAAACTGCTTCGTTCTCTCCTGGGTCGGATGCTCGAAAACCTCCTGCGGTGTGCCGTACTCAGCCACCACACCGTCATCCATAAACAGCACCTTATCCGACACATCCCGGGCAAACTGCATCTCATGGGTAACGATCACCATGGTCGCGTGCTGATCCGCCAGTCCGCGGATAACCTTTAATACCTCGCCGGTAAGCTCCGGATCCAGCGCGGATGTGGGCTCATCAAAGCAGAGGATATCCGGCTGCATCATCAGCGCCCGGGCGATAGCCACACGCTGCTGCTGTCCGCCGGAAAGCTGGTGGGGATAATTTCCCATTTTGGCACTAAGGCCCACACTGTCCAGAAGAGCTTCACCCTGCTTGCGGATATCAGCAAGGATCTTTGCTTTATTGGATTTGAACTCCGGCTTTTTCTGTTCAATCAGTTTTTTAGCCAGCGTTACATTCTCCAGCGCTGTGTACTGAGGGAACAAATTGAAATTCTGAAAAACCATACCGAAATGCAGACGGTTTTCCCGGATCTGTGACTCGGACATCCTTCCGGCGGTCTCAGAATCAAATACCGGCTTATCGTTTACCAGGATCTTGCCGCTGGTGGGTGTCTCCAGGAAATTCAGGCAGCGAAGAAGGGTAGTTTTACCGCTTCCCGACGTACCGATCATGGACAGAGCTTCTCCCTTTTCCAGGGTAAAGCTGATATCCTTGAGGCAAAGCTTTTCCTCCTGCCCATCCTGCGCATT
>CALZMS010000060.1 GCA_945788595.1 uncultured Lachnospiraceae bacterium | reverse complement strand
GGGTGAGCGTCAGTTCGCCAGAGACAATAAATCTCTCGGCCAGTTCAGACTGGATGGTATCCCGCCGGCAAGACGTGGTGTACCGCAGATCGAGGTAACCTTCGATATCGATGCCAACGGTATCGTAAATGTATCCGCAAAGGATCTGGGTACAGGCAAAGAGCAGCACATCACCATCACAGCAGGCTCCAATATGTCTGATGACGATATTGAGAAGGCTGTACGTGAAGCTGCTGAGTACGAAGCTCAGGATAAGAAACGTAAAGAAGCTATCGACGCTAAGAACGAGGCTGATTCCATGGTATTCCAGGTAGAGAATGCTATGAATGAAGTGGGCGATAAGCTGGATGCTTCTGATAAGGCTGCTGTTCAGGCAGATTTGGAGGCTCTGAAGAAGACTCTGGAGAGCACACCGGCAGACGGCAACCTGACAGATGCTCAGGTAAATGATATCAAAGCCGGCAAAGAAAAGCTGATGGAGAGCGCTCAGAAGCTGTTTGCAAAGGTTTACGAGCAGGCTCAGGCAGCTCAGGGCGGTCAGGCAGGACCGGGACCGGATATGAGCGGCGCTGCAGGAGGATATGCTAACGGCGGTGAAGCAGGTTACGATGATGTCGTAGACGCTGACTACAAAGAGGTTTAATTCCTACAGGACAGAATAAAATGAGAATATCCCGGGGCGAGATCTCGTCCCGGGATGTTATAAGTAAGAGGATAGAGGGTATACATCATGGCCGATAAAAGAGATTATTATGAAGTCCTGGGGGTAGACAGAAACGCGGACGACGCGACACTGAAAAAAGCCTACAGGCAGCTGGCGAAAAAGTATCATCCGGATATGAACCCGGGAGATAAAGAGGCCGAAGCAAAGTTTAAGGAAGCAACAGAAGCCTATGGTGTCTTAAGTGATCCGGATAAGCGCCGTCAGTATGATCAGTTCGGTCATGCGGCATTTGAAAATGGCGGTGGTGGAGCCGGCGGCTTTGGCGGTTTTGATTTTTCCGGAGATATGGGTGATATTTTTGGCGACATTTTCGGTGATCTGTTTGGCGGTGGCGGCCGCAGAAGAGCTAATAACGGACCGATGAAAGGTGCCAATTTGCGTGCTTCTGTAAATATTATGTTCCAGGAAGCCATCACCGGCTGCGACAAGGAACTGGAGATCACACTAAAGGATCCCTGCACCAAGTGTAACGGTACAGGCGCCAAACCGGGCACATCCCCGGAAACCTGTAAGAAATGTAACGGCAGCGGTCAGGTAGTTATGACACAGCAGTCCATGTTTGGTATGGTGCGTAATGTGACAGTTTGTCCGGATTGCCAGGGTACCGGCAAGATCATCCGTGAGAAATGTCCGGATTGCCGCGGTACAGGCTTTACGTCTTCCAGAAAGAAGATCCAGGTCAGCATTCCGGCAGGTATTGATGACGGACAGAGCATCCGCATCCGTGATAAGGGTGAACCGGGAACCAACGGAGGACCGAGAGGCGATCTGCTGGTAGAGGTACGTGTAGCCCGTCATGCAATCTTCCAGAGAGAAGATATGAACATCTTCTCCACAGCGGATATTTCCTTTGCCCAGGCGGCGCTGGGTGGAACAATCCGCATCCCTACCGTAGACGGTGATGTGGAGTACGAGGTAAAACCGGGAACACAGCCCAATACCCGTATCCGCCTGAAAGGCAAGGGCGTACCGTCCTTACGAAACCGCAGTGTGCGCGGTGATCACTATGTGACCCTGAATCTTAAGGTGCCCACCAATCTGAGCAGCGAGTCAAAAGAGGCTCTCCGCAAATTTGACGAGACTCTTGGCGGTTCCGGTACCAAAAAGAAATCTTTTAAAGAAAAACTGAAAGAAACCTTCGAGGGTTAAGCCCTATCTGATGGCCAGAGGACAGTCTCCTGGCCATCATTTTTTCTTTAGATATTTTCATAATAACTTAGAAGAATACGTGATGAATTTGTGATATGATATTTCATATAAGGAACAGATCATTCTGTCAGAGGGGAGTGTTGATTATGACAAAGAAAAAACGCAGATGGATGGCAGTACTGGGGCTGATGCTGGGACTTATGTTGTTTACCTGTCCGGCATATGCTGCTAAGACAAAAACGCTGTCCAAAAATATGCAGGTGGCAGTAAAGGTACAGACGGCAAAAGTCTATCAGAGTAATTCGTCAAAATCTAAAACAGTAAAGACTATTAAATTTGGAAAGCATATGGCAGCGAAGGAAGTATGCGGGGACTGGTACAAAGTGTCAGGTGGCTATGTCCGTAAAGCCGATGTGGTGCTGTATGATAAAACCAAAAAGCATATTGCACTGACTTTTGATGACGGGCCGAGCAAAACCAATACAAAAATCGTATTGGATGCGCTGAAAAAGCATAAGGCGAAAGCTACTTTTATGGTAGTAGGGCAGAATGTCAGCAAAAGTACAAAAGATCTTTTGAAACAGGAATTGGCTCTCGGATGTGAGATTGGCAATCATTCCTATTCCCATGCCAATTTCAAAAAGCTTTCGCAGAAAAAAATCAAAGCAGAACTGAAAAAGACGGATGATGTTGTAAAAAAATATACCGGCAGCAAACCCACGGTTATCCGTACACCGTACGGTGCCAGTTCTAAAAGTACACTGAGCTGTTTTGACAGACCAAATATTTTCTGGTCGGTGGATACGCTGGACTGGAAGTATCGGGATACCAAGCGACTGGTTAAATATGTATCTAAAAATGCCAAAGACGGCGGGATTGTGCTGATGCATGATATCCATAAGTCGACAGCAAAAGCAGTAGATGGTATCTTGAAGAGCCTGGAAAAACAGGGATTTGAGACAGTTACTGTAACAGAGCTTTCTGCAATCAAAAATGTGCCGATGAAGGCCGGAAAGACCTATTCATCTTTAGTTCAAAAAACAAAAAAATAACCAGTTAAGTGATGACGCTCACTTTTATACATCCGCTTACAGAATATCTTCCGCATAAATGACATAAACTGTGCTATGACATAGATTTTAAGAACGGGATATGGAAGAAACCAGAAAGAATCTGTAATAGGAGAGCGGGCATGGAAAAAAGGGCAAAGAAAGTCAAAAATGTCGTGTATCTGGCAACCGTATGTGTGCTGCTTATGTGCTGGCCGATATGGGCATCGGGAAATAAAAAACTGTCGGAAAATCTGCGGATTGCTGTTACGGCAGAAACCGCAAAGGTTTACAGTCATGCTTCAGACAACTCTGCCGTGGTAAAAAATGTTGCATTCGGGAAGCAGCTGCAGGTGAAGCAGAGCAGTAAAAACTGGTATAGCGTGGATGACGGTTATATTCATAAGACAGATGCAGTGCTGTATGATATGTCCAAAAAACACATTGCGCTGACGTTTGATGATGGACCCAGCGAAACCCATACGGAAACAGTTCTGGATGCACTGGAAAAATATGAGGCAAAAGCCACATTTATGGTTATCGGACAGAACATTAACAGTGCGACAGGAGAATTGATGAAACGGGAACAGACGATGGGGTGTGAGATTGGCAACCATTCCTATTCCCATGCAAATTTTAAAACCATATTGCCGGAAGAAGCACAGGAGGAGTTGCAAAAGACGGATGAAGTGGTGGAAGAATATACAGGCAAAAAGCCCACGCTGATCCGCACACCCTTTGGCTTGTGTGAAAACAATGTGCTGTGCGGTATGGACCGATCCAATATTTGCTGGTCTGTGGATACGGAGGACTGGAAGTATAAGGACAGCGAGCGCCTGATCAGATATGTGACCGAGAATGCATCGGACGGAGCAATCGTTTTGATGCATGATATTTATAAGACTACAGCTCAGGCTGTGGAACCTATTCTGAAAGAACTCACCGAGCAAAACTATGAAATGGTGACAGTAACGGAGCTGTCTGCGATCAAGGGAGTGAATCTGGAGGCCGGAGAAACCTACAGGTTTTTTCAGGAAGAAACAGGAACTGAGTCTGAAGAAGAAGAAACACTTTTTTAATGAGCTTTTTATCTGCAGAGCAAAGTGGGGCTGCTGTAAATCGGCAGCCAAGACGCCGCGAAAGTGCAGCTTGCACTTTTGCGGCGTTTCGTGTATGATTAGTCTGATTTTTTATGCGAATTTACCTGACAGTAAGGAGGGAAAAAGATGAAATGGAATAAAATTACGGTAAAAACAAAAACAGATGCTGAGGATATCATTATTGCCACTTTGGCAGAAGTTGGTCTGCAGGGAGCAGAGATTCAGGATAAAAAACCACTGTCTGAAGCTGATAAAGAAGCTATGTTTGTGGGGATGATGCCGGATATGCCCGAAGATGACGGTATTGCCTATCTGAATTTTTACGTGGAAGAGGATCAGGATATGGATACGATCCTTGCAGATGCCCGCCGGGAGCTGGATGAGCTCAGTGAATTTATGGATATCGGTGAAGGTACCATCATGACAGGCGAGACAGAGGATAAGGACTGGATCAATAACTGGAAACAGTTTTTCAAGCAGTTTTATGTGGATGATATCCTCATTATTCCCTCCTGGGAGGAGGTAAAGCCGGAGGATAAGGATCGCATGATCATCCATATCGATCCCGGCACAGCCTTTGGCACCGGTATGCACGAGACTACGCAGCTGATCATCCGTGAACTGAAAAAATATGTAAAACCGGGTATGGAGATCCTGGATGTAGGAACCGGCAGCGGTATTCTCTCCATCGTGGCCTTAAAGCTTGGAGCCAGACATGCTATCGGTACCGATCTGGATATCTGCACCATCAATGCCGTGGCAGAGAACAAAGAGGCCAACGGTATTCCCGAAGAAGATATGGAACTCATTATCGGCAACCTGATCGATGACAAAGAGGTTCAGGATAAGGTGGGCTATGAAAAATACGATATCGTTCTGGCCAATATTCTGGCGGACGTGCTGGAGGCACTGACACCGGAGGTGACCCGACAGATGAAACCGGGTTCCCTCTATATTACGTCCGGAATTATCGACGATAAAGAAGAATGTGTAAAAGAAGCCATTCTGAAAGCCGGTCTGGAGATCGTGGAGATCAATTATCAGAACGAGTGGGTAGCTATCACAGCGCGCAAACCAGAATAAAAAGGAGATTGCTTTTACAGGCAATAACACGGAGGCAGTATGTATCGCTTTTTTGTGGAAAAGGAACAGATTGGAGAAAAAACCATCCATATCACAGGCAGTGATGTGAACCATATACGGAATGTGCTTCGAATGAAGCCGGGAGAAGAGATCCTCATCAGTGATGGTGAAACAAAAGAATATCATTGTGAGATCACGGCTCTGGATGCGGAATATGTGGAAGCATTGATCATGTTTGTGAAGGAAGAGGGACTGGAACTTCCATCCAAAGTTTATCTGTTTCAGGGATTGCCAAAAAACGATAAGATGGAGCTGATCATTCAGAAAGCAGTGGAGCTTGGTGTCTATGCAGTGGTTCCCGTGGCTACGAAACGTGCTGTTGTGAAACTGGATGATAAGAAAGAAGCCAAAAAACTGTCCCGCTGGCAGAGTATTGCCGAGAGTGCGGCTAAGCAGGCAAAGCGCCTGATTGTTCCAGAAATTATGCCGGTGATGAGCTTTAAAGAAGCCGTAGAGTTTGCCGGATCGCTGGATATCCGGCTCATGCCCTACGAGCTGGCGGAAAATATGGCTTATACCAGACAGGTGCTGACCCAGATCACCCCGGGACAGAGTATCGGTGTGTTTATCGGACCGGAGGGCGGCTTTGCCGAAGAAGAGGTGGAGCTTGCACTGAACAGTCAGATGGAGACGATCACGCTGGGAAAACGAATCCTGCGCACGGAGACGGCTGGAATGACAGTTCTGTCCATATTAATGTATCTGCTGGAACCGTAAAATTAAACTGGCAGTTCTATAAAAATCACATAACACTAATAGAACGTATATAAAACAACCGGACCGAAAAATAAGAGTTAAATAGAGTGCTGTATAAAGACCATTTGCCAAAAAATTAGCCCGGCTATCAGTATACGTTTTGCTATATTACAATAGAAAAGAGAAGTATATGGAAGCATATCTTGATAACTCAGCCACGACCCGTGTATTTCCCGAGGTGGTGGACCTGATGGTAAAGACCATGTCCGAGGACTATGGCAATCCTTCTTCCATGCATACAAAGGGTGTGGAAGCGGAACAGTATATAAAAGAGGCGACAAAAACCTTTGCGCAGATCTTAAAGGTACCGGAAAAGGAGATCTACTATACCTCCGGTGGTACGGAGTCAGACAACTGGGCGCTCATGGGGGCTGCGCAGGC
>CALZMS010000059.1 GCA_945788595.1 uncultured Lachnospiraceae bacterium | reverse complement strand
TCTGCCGTTTTCGAAGCGGATCTCTTCTGCCATAGCCTGGCGGGAAGACTGTTTGCGGTTGCTGTGTCTGTGATAAAAAACGTAATATTTTCCATTCAGCTCGATCAGGCTGCCGTGAGTGTTTCCGGTAGAATTCTTTGCATGCTTCACATCGGGTGCCCCGGGAAGTCCCACATCTCCATTGCTTACCAGAATACCTCCATACTGAAAGCCACTGACCGGACTATCGCTTGTGGCATAACAAAGTTCATGACTATTCATAGTGCTGTAGATAAAATAATATGTACCATTAAATTTGCGCATAGAGCTAGCCTCCAAGAAGGCATGACCTTCATACGGCGTTCCTATAGACTCCTTTTCTCCGGCAATTCCGATGTAAGACGGTCCATTCAATACAGTCAGCATATCCGACGGATCCAGCTCAAAACACATGGGGCCATGTTCTGTTGGTTTAGATCCATCCAGAAGAATCGGATTCCCTGCCAGAGCAAAACCTGTGTACAAATACAGCCTGTGATCATCATCCATAAACACACCGGGATCAAACTGGAACGGTTCATCCTTTTTTCCGATGGGGGTACCGTCGGTGTATTTTACATAGCCATAGAATTCATATTTTCCAGCCGGCTCATCGCATACAGCCACAGAAATCATTTTTGTACCACCCATAAAATAATACAGGTAAAATCTGCCGTCCGGTCCCTGCACCATATCCGGAGCCGCAAGACCATTAGTCAAACGAATACGGGGAGCCGCCGGATCCTGCTCTCTTTTATAAATACAGCCTTCATATCGCCAGTTTCCCAGATCATCCACCGGTGCAGACCAGCACACATAATCTCCAAGGCAGAAGTTCAGTCCATTAAATATATCGTGAGAACCATAGACATATACACGATCACCCACCACATGAGGTTCGGCGTCCGGAACATACTCCCAGCTCGGCATATAAGGATTTACAGCCTGTTTTGTTTTCATCACTCATTCCTCCTCTTTCACATTCTTACGTTCTTTATTTATCTGTATTGTAGCATCTTTTTTTCTAAAGAGCTTTTTCAAGCGCAGTCTGTTCATTTTTCTGCGTCATCTGCAATTTTTACGATCCGATCTGCATAAACAGACCAGAAATAATTTCTTTTATAACTGTCTAAAGCTTCTCCTGTGACGACAATCTGCGCTTTCGTCCCATCCAAAAGATGCTGACCCACCATGCATTTTGAGGGATCTTTTTGGTTCATCACAATATTTTTGAGTTCTGGCGTCTCTGCAAACGCATAATCCTCAATCTGCGTCACTTCCTTTGGAATCACAATGGTGTCTTTTCCTTTGCAGGCCATTGTATCGTCTGCGGTCCATATTCTTTTATTTCGATCAGACTCTCCCCAGTTCCTTTGCGGCATTTCTGGCAGCTTTATCGTCACTGCGGTATCATCCCCCAGCATAGCTTTGATATCCCTGATCAGCTGCACCGTATTCACAGTTTTTCCTGCACTGTTCAGGTGAAAATTAGTGTCATAAAACCATTCCGCATCCATTAGACTGTTTTGCGGATTTCCAATGATTGGAAAACTAATAGCATTCCTCAAAAATGTATCATAAGTTTCCACGTTTTCGGGATCCTCCACTGCCAAAATATTTACCGGGCAATAGCGATACCATACCACTGCTCCCTTTTTTTCCAAACGTTCTGCCCAGTCATTCATATATTTCAAAAAATCCTTTTGTACCACATCTTCCGAAAAATATACAGGCTGGTTGATATCGTAACCAGAGGGCATAATGTTTTCCTTACACACTTCCAATTCTATATCCCCATATGTATTAAAGGAACTCCTCCGATATACACTGTCCGTCTGTGGTATCTGGTTCTTCAGCATACAGGAAAGCTTCTCCATAGCAAATCCGGGGAAAGTTCCCAGCATTTGCTCCAGATTCTCCCATTTCAGATCTTTAAGCATTCCAAAAGCCCCATCTGCTGCCTGCCACATATACTCTCCGTTAAAATATAACGACAATGTCTGTGCATCTTGTTCCGGGGAGAGAATAACGATATCCCCAGCACGGATTTGCCCTTCTGACAGCTCCAACACTGCCTTTGTTCCAAGCCCGGCATACATGCCAAAATTCACCACCTCATATTCCGGAAACATTTCCGTCAGCAGATGGCTGTCACTGCCAAATGCCACACTGCTTCCACCCACGAGTACGATTCTCTTCCCCGATGTTTCTCTAAGGCGCTCATATTTACTTTTCAGTTCTCCCATAAACGTATCCCCAAACTGCATGGGCAGTCCAAATCCGCAGAGCAGAAAAAAGATCTGTTCTGCCAGAAGTACCGCCAGAGCTGTCAGAGCAATACCTATTACCCTTTTTTTCTTCATCTTAAAACCTGAAATAAATAAATGCATTCTCACTTCCTGCGGCCATCTGGGACAGCCAGGAAAACTCAATTGCGGTCACCATACTTACAAAAACTGCGGCTGCCACGCTGAGGCCTTTCCCGGTACGTAAATCCTGATAGATATCCTCAGAAAATCTTTCTGTGATTATCCAGGTAATCACCACAGCTACCAGACTGAAAGCCTCCATACCATAAATTTCCAGAAAATCCAGTGTCTGCATCACACCATTTCCCAGAGGATTTACAAAAGGCTGACTCAGTACTGTCCAGGCTATCTGCAAAGACGGGGCGCGAAAAAATACCCAGGCCAAACTGACAAGCAGTAAAGTCCGTATTCTGTAAAATCCCTGTGGCATACTCCTTCTGTTATCAGGATATATCCGCTGCCAAACCAGTGAAGCCACCATATAGAATCCATGAAGAAGTCCCCACACTACATAATTCCAGGAAGCCCCATGCCAGAAACCACTCAGCAAAAATACTACCAGAATATTTCTGCACAACTTCATAAAACCTTTCCGGCTGCCTCCAAGCGGGATATACACATAGTCGGTAAAGCATTTTGTCAGGCTGATATGCCATCGTTTCCAGAAATCCTGTATGCTCACTGCCCGATACGGATGTCGAAAGTTTTCCATTAGCCGGATACCTATCATACGAGCTGCGCCTCTGGCAATGTCCGTATAGCCGGAAAAATCACAATATATTTGAATAGCAAATAGAGATGTTCCCAGTATCACCCCCAGTCCACCCGCCTTTTGTGGTGCAGCATATACCCGATCTACATAAATTGCCAGTCTATCGGCTACCACAACTTTTTTATAAAAGCCTCTGAGGATCAGCCAGAAACCGTTTACCATATCCTGTTTATTCCATACATGTTCTGTTTTCAGCTGCCCGAGAAGATTACCAGCTCTCTCAATAGGTCCCGCAACCAGCTGAGGAAAAAAAGCGACAAACAGAGCATAATTGCTAAACTTTTTCTCTGCAACTATGGTTCCCCGATACACATCCATCACATAGGCCAGGGTCTGGAAAGTATAAAAGGAAATGCCCACTGGCGGAACAGAATATTTCATTCCGATCATAAGTCCCAGGCACACCGCCACTGCAGCCGCCATCCAGGCCTTTTTACGCGTTCCCTGTCCGATAGCCCTCCCGCTCAAAAATGTCACCACTGTTGTAAGTAAAAGCAAAAGTCCTGCCCAGGAGCTCTCTTTTATGTAGAAGAAATAGCTTACCCCCAGCAAAAACATGCCTCTATACCGCCCCGGCAGGATCCAGTACAAAAGAAGCACCACAGGAAAAAGAAAAACAAATGTCAAAGATTTAAAATTCAATTTTTCTCCTCCTTCGCAAGCTGCGCCTTCAGATCACGAATCACTTTTTCCGTACGGATCTGCACACCCTCTGTAGACAGATGATTGTCTGTACCATACAGATATGTGCCGGGATACAAAGAATCCTCAAGCGCAGAAATCACAGGAACGATCAGATGACTTTTCAGGTACGCATGCAACTGATCCCGTTCTGCTTTAGTGCTCTCCTCCGACAAAGCAAATTTGTTTCGGGGAGAATATGTAAAATACACGTTTACACCCCTGTCGAGGAATTTCTGAAACTCCGTATTTATGGAATCAATATATGTTTCCTCAGGAAAAGCATTCACCGTATAGTTTACCGCAAGCCCATAGATTGGCTCCTCTTTTTCAGAATTCGGTCGATACAGCACATAATCCCCATACTGATTATAACTGGCCACCGCTAACGGATTGCCATCCTCATCATATTCCGAAGCACATATATCATAGCTCTTTCGTTCCATATCTCTTCTTGCGTCCTGATAAGCAGAAAACGCGGTAAACACCTGCGTATATTCCCTGAGATCCAGCAGTGCAAAGGCATCATAGTTTGACTCCATCATAGCAAACACCGCATAATCCAGTTTTTTCTGATGGCAAAACTGCCTGTTTGCCGCATCAAATTCCGGCGAATCCAGAAGAATATCCCCTTCTTTCATACAATCAAGGATCAATTCCAGCTGCGGCAGCGCAGGGGAATAGGCAAATACCCCCATATTCACCACCTCATATTCCGGAAAAGCTTCATCGATACGCGCAGAATCATAACCAAATCTGGTGGAAGACCCAGAAAACAGAACGATTTTCTTTTTATCCTGTAATGACAGCAGCCGATCATATTTATCCTGAAACGTATCAAAATAATTCCCGCTGTAAGCAGGATACTCAATAGCATTGATCTGCAGTGTGCAAAGCGCATCACATCCCTCAAAAGCATAGTCGCTGATCTTTTGCAGATCATCATATATATACAATTTTTCAAGACAACTGTCCTGAAAAGCCCATTTTTCTATTTCATATACCCCCGGCGGCAGAATCACAGTTTCACAGTCTGTACCTGCAAACGCCCTCTCCGCAATCGTCCGCATCGGAAATCCCCCGAGTCTAGCCGGAATACAAATCTTTTTTTCCTCTCCCATATATCCGGTGATCACAGCAAAACCGGATTCCTCATTCCAGGAAAAACTTTCCTCTTTTGTCCAGGACTCCCACTGTGCATACAGAGTAAGATTTTCTCTCCACTCTATCCGGCTTCCCAGACCCACAGCCTGACCACTTCCATCTGCCCTGGTATTCCATCCCGTCATCGTATAGCCATCCCGCACAAAAATATCCGTTCCCACAGAAGTATTGATGCGCTGATGCGTTCCTCTGTAACAAATTGGGATTACATTCTGCCTTCCCGAAATGGCCTGTCCACCATTGGCATCATAAATAATCTCATACTGTCCCTTTTTTGCTGAAACACAGATACTTTCTGAATACTCCACATCCCGAAGCATCAACTGTACAGTCTTTCCATCGTTCTCTCTGATGATCTTTGTCTCCCCCAGATAGTCTGTACCCAGGAACTGCCATCCCTCCTCCAGAGAAATCATAAAACTAACATCACTGCCCTGTTCTACGACTCTGACTGCATCCTCAACAAAATATCCTTCTCCGGCTTCCAGCACAATATGGCAAACCATTTTTTCCCCATCGTCACTTTTTCGACATCCAGTTATACACAATATTCCAAGGAAAAAGAGGATTCTCATCACATTTTTTACTTTTTCTCTGTACACACCAAGTCTACCTCATCTGCCATATGCTAAATGCTGCTGCAAGTTGACGGTTCTCGCCAACTTGCAGCAGCTTTACATCTAATTACCTTACCTATTTCTTTCTGGCTGCAATCGCCTCCTGCTCCTGAGGCAGCTTCTTTTCCACTGTAAAGAAGAAAATCAGCACGGCACAGACAACATAAGCGATAGTTTCTACCCAGATATATCCTACAGAGATCGCCATCTGCGCACCTGCAGTCTGGGCTGCAGTGCCCAGAGCAATATCTGCTGCCTGATCATATCCACTGGCATTTAAAATTGCACTGAAAATAGAGTTACATACCGGCGTCGCCGCCACCATGATTGAACTGTAGATGGACATTGTCAATCCATCTGTACGAATGTGGGATTTATATTCAATATGATCGATCACATCCGCCAGCATAGCAAGAATCATATAGCAGGCCGGTGCAGAACCAAGGCACTTCAAAGCAACACCCACAGCTACCGGAACAATCTGTCCGTTACCCATTATGGCAATCACGCCACCAACGGCACCAACAAGCATACCCACCATACATACGATCCGTTTACCGAATTTATTACACAGCGGAACAATAAATACCGCTGCCACAGCCATAGGCACTGCTCCCATAATGCTTAAAAGAGACTGGGATGCCCCCCAGGCATCAGCTGTACCAAAGAAAGTATTATCCAGCACCCATTTGCAGAAATACGTCATGGAACCGTTTTTCATAGCACCACTCCACTGGAAGCCCAGATAA
>CALZMS010000058.1 GCA_945788595.1 uncultured Lachnospiraceae bacterium | reverse complement strand
TCCTGTCAATTTCCAGTGAACGTAGCCAGACAATGTGGTCATAAAAGCAATATCCCGTACATGGCTCTCACCGTTTAAGATCGCCTGGTACAGATGAGCGATGCTCCAGCGCTGGGGAATATTGTACTGGAACAGCTCTGTTAATTTGCCTGCAGCCTTTCCTGTGATGGTATTTCTCCAGGTCCTGAACTCTGCCAGCTGGCGGTCCTCTTTATCAAACACCAGATAGCCATGCATCATGGCGGAAAAGCCCATGGCCTTGAATTTCTTTAATGTTACACCATACGTCTTTTTGACCTCTTCCTTCAGATCTGCGTAGCAGGCCTGAATACCGGTCCATACCAAATCCAGACTGTAAGTCCAGACACCGTCCTTGAGCTGGTTTTCCCATCCAAAACCACCCTGGGCAATGGGTTGATGTTCTTCATCTATAAGAACTGCCTTGATTCTTGTGGAACCCAGCTCGATGCCGAGCACAGCTCTTCCTTCTTCTATACACTGTCTGGTTTTTGTCATATCCTGTGTCATTTTTTCCCTCCTTCTGCATGGCATACTTTACCATGCACCTGTACTTATAGTATCAATCCTGAAACAATTTCGCAAGTCAAAGTCGAGGATTTTTATGCAGATACAGCTGAGGCTCCAGCCGTCCCCACCCCTGTATATTTCTGTCCAGATGCAGATCTGTACAGCAGGAGTGCATAAAATACTTAATTTCACGGTGCGTCATATCTGGATACCGGGACAAAAGTCTGGCTGTCAGCCCTGAGACGGCTGCGCTAGACATGGATGTGCCGCTTTTACTGCAGTACCATCCGGTTTTCTCTACGGATGCCGCGCAGGATATGATATTTTTGCCCGGAAATACGATGTCCGGTTTACAGACGCATTCCGCCGTAGGCCCTCTGCCGGAATAGATCCTGGTTTTGGACAACATATCGCTGGCACCCACAGTGATCACCTTTTTGCTGCTGCCGGGTGCTGTGACCGAGCCCCGCCAGGGACCCATATTGCCTGCCGCTGCAATGACGATCAGGCCAAGCTCCACCATTCTGTCCACCATGGCCAGCACTTCTTCCTGATTTCTGGAATTATTATTTTCTGTGCCGAGAGAGAAATTCAGGATCCGCAGACCGTACCTTTCCCGGTTTTCTTCCACCCAATGCAAGGCCTCCTTTACCGCCCGCCGGGTACCCTGACCATTTTCATCCAGAATCTTCAGAACGTACAAAGGACAGCCCGGCGCATAGCCTTTGTATTTTCCCTCTGACATCCTGCCGTCACCCGCAATGATCCCGGCAATATGCGTTCCATGCCCAAAATCATCGTAAGGTGCCTTACGCTCATGTACAAAATCAACAAATCCCTGCACCGCTTTAGCCAGATCAGGATGGGTCGCATCCATACCGGAATCAAGAAGCACAACAGGGGGATATTTATTCTTTTCCATACCATCACTTCTCACACGATGTTCTCTACCATATAGTATGTAAAAAACAGGAGAACGTCTGCCTGTGACCTACGCCCAGGATCCGCAGTATGCGGAGTTTTTGTTATCTAATACCCAAAGTGAAGCCTTCAGCCGATATCTCGAGGAACAGAATATCCCTTTTCAGGATATCAATCCACTGTACAAACAGGTCTGGTTTCCTCTGGATCGCCTGTCAGATAATCTGTTAAACGATACGATCTACACCACGATTCCCAAGCTCTATATCCCCCAGTCCCTGACCGCGCTGGAGAATACGGGGATCCTGCAGATACAAAAGCGTGCTTCTCTGGCTCTTTCCGGGAGAAATATTCTCATCGGTTTTCTGGACAGTGGTATTTCTTATACACAGCCGGCTTTTCTTGATTCTGCAGGACGCACCCGGATTGAAGCTGTCTGGGATCAGACGGAAATCGCAACCCAGGGAAGCTCTGCCCCCTTTGGCTACGGACGGCTGTATACCTCCACGGATATTCAGAATGCCCTGCAGCAGCCAGATCCTTACGCCGTCGTGCCCAGTCGCGATGATACGGGGCATGGTACGGCCATAGCCGGTATCGCTGCCGGAAGCGAAGATACGGACGCTTCTTTTAGCGGAGCGGCGCCTCAGGCCCGTCTGGCCATGGTAAAGCTCCAAAAGGCAAAACCATACCTGCTGACCCAGGCCTGTCTTAAACAGGACCAGGAAATTTACGCAGAATCCGACATTCTCTGCGGCATCTCCTGGCTAATGGACCTGTCTAGGGAACTTAAGCTGCCACTGGTGATCTGTTTTAGCGTGCAGAGCTGGCAAGGATCCCACAATGGGGGAACGGCCTTAGAGAGAACTATCGATTACCTGTCCGATTCCCCCGGGATCTGCTTCATTACAGGCACAGGCAATGAAGCAGATCAGCAGCATCACCAGATGATGAACTCCCTTACCAACGAATCCTATGCCATTACCGAGCTTCTGGCAGAAAGCCACACTGATTCCTTTTCCATGGAATTCTGGGCTCCGCCGGTATTTTCCTTTGTTCTGGCTATCATAAGCCCCTCCGGCGATCAGATCACCGGACTTATGCCCCGTCTTGGCAGTCTCAGGCTCTCCTTCCCTCTCGATGAAACGGTCATAGAACTGAATTTCGAGACCTTCCGCAGTGAAAGCGGCAATCAACTGGTATACTTCCGTTTCCTGACACCGTCCCCCGGCGTATGGACCATCCGCACAGATCTGACTGCCAATATTGACGCCAATCTCCATCTATGGCTCCCCCCAGCGTCCACCATCACCGGCAGCGTCCGCTTCCTGCGGCCCGATCCCTTCACCACCGCCATGGTCCCGGCAAACACACCGCAAAACATTGCAGCCGCCGCCGCACAGACCGCCAACACCTCCACCCTCAGCAGCTCCGGCCGGGGCCTGTCCTTCTCCGGCATGCAAATACCCACACTGGCCGCTACGGGTGAAGCTCTTCTAGCGCCTTCTTACATCAGCGGCTACCAGCCCTTCACCGGCTCCAGCGCCGCCTGTGCCCTATGCGCCGGAGCCAGCGCCCTCGTCATGGAATGGGGAAGGAAAAACAATGATTCCCGCTATCTCTCCACCACCGATATCCGCACCTTCCTCCTGCGCGGCTGCAGCCGCCCTCCCGGCACAGCCTACCCCAATGCACAATCCGGCTACGGCTATCTTGATCTCGAATCATCCTTCCTCAACAATTTCTAAAACCTTCCAGTCACACTTTTCAACACATCTCATACTATGAAGTGTATAGAAAATTGGAGGTTTTACCATGAGTGATTTAGCTGCTACAAACTGTGGATGCGGATGCGATAATAACAGAGGTATCGGCAACTTCTTCGGCGGCGACAACTGCTGCTCTACAATCATCATCCTTCTGATCCTCTTCAGCTGCTGCGGCAACCACAACGACGGATGCTTCGGTTTCGACAATAACAACAGTTGTCTGTGGATCATCCTGCTGATCTTCTTCTGCGGTGGCGGATGGGGAAACTGCTGCTGATCTAAATTCCACATCCGGTAAATAACCGGACATAATAACGACAGGCGAAGCTTTGGGAGCTTCGCCTGTTTTATGCCATTACAAATATAATACCCCTTACGATACAGTACACATATTTATCAAAACTGTCTCGACACTCATAATAATCTACACAAAAACAGACTGTGATAAATTGCCAACACTCAGACATATGCATAAACATCGCGCAACTCTACCAACACAATATCAGCCCCCACAAACGCTCTACTAAATACAGGCTGTGGCAATGCGCCGGCTCTCAGACATATGTATAAACATCGCGCGACTTTAACGAGCACGACTCCGAGACTACAGGCTCGGAGCGAGCGCAGTAGGAGCCCGAGGTTTATACATATGTCTGAGAGCCGGCGTATTGTCACAGCCGTCCGTCCCCATCAACCTTTTTTACCACCTTCATCATCTTTCCGTTCTTTCTTATTTGCTATCTGACACCTTCCCCTTCTCTTCTTACTCCTAAGGCAATCCATATCCAACTCATACACCGTATCCTTCTCCACAACCAGCCGTGTCTCCCTCTTCCCCATAAAAAACCCCTTTTTTTCATCTTATGCCTATTTTTTCACAAATGCTACTACAACCGAACATCCCCGCATACACTAGTAAAAAAGGCCAATTTTATGGAAGATCCTACACTCACCCCCATGACCCCCTTAGATAACCTGGTCTCAGACGACACCCTCCAGATGATGAAAGCAGCCCTTCCTTACCTGCCTCCCCGACAGGCCCAGATGCTGGCCGTACTGGCAAAATTCCAGGAACTGAAAAATACCCTCTCCTTACATCCCTCAGAATCTGACTCCTTTCGCGCCATGAGCACCTCCTCATCCCGGGATGACGCATCACTCCTAAACGACCTCAAAACCTATGGCGGCGAAAAAGGGAAACAGATGGTAAACAATGTACAGCAGATGAAGGATATGTTCCAACTTATATCCCTGATGCAGAGCAGTACATTTTCAGACAAGGAGGATAAGGAATGAAACAAGGCTGGATAGATGACAAACGACTGGCTGACATTTCCAGAGAAAAACTGGAGCGTCTGAAATATCTGGCAGATTCCACAGATGCCACAGACCGCACCCACCAGATACAGATTCTGACTGCTATGTTCAGAAATCCCGACAGTCTGAAGCTGAATTTTACCAAGAAAGAAATTGATCTGTTAATGTCCGTACTACAAGAATACGCATCACCGAAAGAGCTTGCCATGCTCTCTCAGGCGATGCGTATGTTTCACAAATCCACTTTTTAGTTATTTAAAATACATTTTTCTGCCAGCAAAAGGGCGGCTTCCACCGTCTGACGCCGGACTTCTGCGCGGCTGCCCGCAAACTGGCATTTGATGACCTTAGTCTTTCCCCGGACACAGCATCCGATATAGACCAGTCCCACCGGTTTTTCGGCAGTTCCGCCGCCAGGACCGGCAATACCGGTGGCGCTTAAAGATACATCCGCCTTTGCGGCTTTAAGACAGCCTTTGCACATCTCTTTTGCCGTCTGCTTGCTGACAGCACCGTATTTCTTCAACGTGGATTTTTTCACGCCAAGATTTTTGTGTTTTGCCTTATTGGAATACGTTACGTAGCCTTCCTCAAAGACCTCGGAAGCGCCGGACACATTGACCAGCGTAGCCGCAATGGCTCCTCCCGTACAGGATTCCGCTGTAGTGATCTTAAATCCTTTTTCCAGCAGAAGGGACACTACACGCTCTTCCGTTTTTTTCTGTTCATTCTCATCCATAATATCTACCATTCCTTTCGCTTTGCTTCCAAAGCAAATAGAGATGAAAAATCTTTTTACACTATATCCTTAGTCCTGCATGGAAAGTACCTGACGATTAGTGTACAGGTAATCCACCAGGGAAATAATGGTGAGGATCAAAGATAACCAGATCAGCACTGTACCGATAACGTCAAAGACACCGCCAAGATCCGCGATCAGCACAATGATCATCACCATCTGGCATACGGTCTTTAACTTACCCCAGATACCGGCAGCGATCACGATGCCGTTGTCGGAAGCCACCAGACGGAAACCGCTGATGATAAATTCACGGGCAATAATGATCATAACGATCCACGTTGGTATTATATCCATATCCACAAAAGCGATCAGCGCAGAGCAGACCAGCAGCTTATCCGCAAGGGGATCCATAAATTTGCCAAAATTTGTTACAAGATTATATTTTCTCGCAATATTACCATCAAGAGCATCCGTTACAGAAGCCACGATAAAAATAAGCAGGGCGATCCATTTTGCTCCCGGCAGTGACATGGGATCCAAAAGAAAAGCTACAAAAAACGGGATCAGTATCACTCTGAGTATCGTCAGTTTATTCGGCAGATTCATCTTCATCATCGTATAATTCTCCTATCAGATCGTATTCCATGGCAGCCTTGATGTACACCTTTACAAAGGTGCCGGACATCAGATCTGCTGTCACATTTTCTATAAATATATAGCCGTCCACTCCCGGTGCATCCGCATAGGAACGGGCGATATAAGCATCCTCATCTGCTACCTTGCCCTCGATCACCGCTTCCATAACCGTACCCACACGGTTTTCACCCTTATCCAGAGAGATTTCCTGCTGCAGCTCCATGATTCGGTCACGACGGGCGATTTTTGTCTCCTCATCGATCTGATCCGGCATGGATGCCGCCGGTGTTCCATCCTCCCGGGAATAGGTAAATACGCCCAGGCGGTCAAATTCCATTTCATCAATGAAATCCAGTACCTCATGGTGATCTTCCTCAGTTTCGCCGGGGAAACCGGTAATCAGTGTAGTTCTGAGTACAATATCCGGCATTGCCGCTCTCAGATCACCAATC
>CALZMS010000057.1 GCA_945788595.1 uncultured Lachnospiraceae bacterium | reverse complement strand
ATACTACTAAGACTGTACAGGAAGCTCTGGCCGGTCAGATCGCTGTTATCGGCGAGAACATGAACATCCGTCGTTTCCAGCAGGTAAAACAGGACAACGGTATCATCGTTTCCTATACTCATATGGGTGGTAAGATCGGTGTTCTGGTTGACATCGAGACAGATGTTGTAAACGATGCTGTTAAAGAGATGGGTACAAACGTAGCTATGCAGATCGCAGCTATGAGACCGCAGTACACCAGTGACAGCGAAGTAAGCGCTGAGTACATTGCACATGAGAAAGAAGTTCTGATGGCTCAGATCATGAACGATCCGAAAGAATCCCAGAAACCGGAGAAGGTTATCCAGGGTATGATTCAGGGTCGTATCAACAAACAGCTGAAAGAGATCTGCCTGCTTGATCAGGTTTACGTTAAAGCTGAGGACGGAAAACAGTCCGTTGCCAAATACGTAGAGCAGGTTGCCAAAGCTAACGGCGCTAAGATCACTGTAAAAGGCTTCGTTCGTTTCGAGACAGGTGAAGGTATCGAGAAGAGACATGACGACTTCGCTGCAGAGGTTGCTGCTCAGGCCGGTATGTAATCTGTATATTTCAGAAAAGAAAAACGTATCATAAAAGAGGCAATGGTGTGGTTTCAAAAACTGCACCATTGTCTTTTTAGGTTTCCAGATAAATAAAATAATGTTTCAATGGAGCATTGTTACATTTATATGTGAATAATATTGCTCTGCGAATTCAGTTTGCGGAAATAAGTATTGTCAGTTTATTATACGGAGGAAAGAGTATGCGATTGTTGATTATCAGACACGGAGATCCGGATTATGAGCATGATTCTCTGACAGAAAAAGGATTTCGGGAAGTGGAATTGCTTTCAGATCGTCTCGTAAACGAAAAAATAGATCAGATCTATGTTTCTACCATGGGGAGAGCGCTGAAAACTGCAGAACCCACGCTAAAAAAGACAGGAAAAACGGCGATAGAATGTGAATGGCTGAGAGAATTTTCGCCAAAGATCATGAGGCCGGATGTACAGGAGCATGAGATGATCGTCTGGGACTGGCTGCCGAAGGACTGGCTGGCAGATCCGGCGTATGTTGATCCGGAGAAATGGTGCGAGACGGATATTATGAAAGCAGGTCGTGTAAAAGAAGAGTATCAGCGCGTGATCGCTCATTTTGATCAGGTGCTGGCGGAGCATGGTTATGTACGGGATGGCAAGCTGTATCGTGCAGAGAAGGCCAATGAGGATACCCTGGTGTTTTTCTGCCATTTCGGGCTGCAGTGTGTACTGTTAAGCCATCTGATGAATATTTCACCCATGATTTTGTGGCATTTTGTGTCTGCAGCTCCTTCTTCAGTGACTACTGTTTTTACCGAAGAGAGACGGGAGGGAACAGCAGTTTTCAGAGTTAATTCTCTGGGAGATCAGTCTCATCTGTATGCAGGTGATGAAAAACCGTCTTTTGCAGCCAGATTTTGCGAAACGTATCACAGTGAGGGCCAGAGAAGAGATTAGAGAGGGAAATCCTGCATAGACTGACAAAAATCGGGGATTGACTTTCATTTTATACGGACTATAATGATTGGTAGTGCCAATTTTGGTGCTACCAATTTTGCGTTATAGAAAAATGATTTGGCGCACAGATTTTAAGGAATCATGTTTATGAGAAAATGTTGTGCTGAATTATTTTGACGGGAGAGAGAACATGAAATATATCAAACAGTTTATTCTGATCCTTGCCATTTCTTTCGTAGGCGAAGTATTGAAGTTCCTGCTTCCTCTGCCGGTACCAGCCAGTATCTACGGTATGGTTCTGATGTTTGCAGCATTGCTGACGGGAGTGCTCAAACTGGAACAGGTGCGGGAAACAGGGAAATTTCTGATCGAGATCATGCCGCTGATGTTTATTCCGGCGGGTGTGGGACTGATGTCATCCTGGAGTACGTTAAAACCGTTGCTGATCCCGGTGGCTGTGATTACTGTGGTGACTATTGTGACAGTTATGGTGGCCAGTGGTCATGTGGCGCAGTTTATTCTGAAACGGGAAGAGAAGAAGGAGAAAAAACATGCGTGAATTATTGACAGACAGTGTATTTTTTGGGGTGACCTTAAGCATTGTAGCCTATCTTCTTGGCGATAT
Organism: uncultured Lachnospiraceae bacterium; assembly: GCA_945788595.1. Lineage (GTDB taxonomy): Bacteria > Bacillota > Clostridia > Lachnospirales > Lachnospiraceae > UBA11957. The sequence continues at coordinate 4,349 of CALZMS010000057.1, read as the reverse complement.
TCTGAAAAAGAAGACGGGACTGGGAATCTTTAATCCTCTGCTGGTTTCTGTCGCTATCTGCATAGCAGTGCTTGCGGTGGCAGGGATTGATTATGAAACCTATAATGCCAGTGCTCATTATCTGAGCTGGTTTCTGACACCGGCTACCGTATGTCTGGCGATTCCTCTCTATGAGCAGCTGGAGCTGTTAAAGAAAAACTGGAAAGCCATGATCCTGGGAATTGGTGCGGGTGTGCTGACAAGTCTTGTCACAGTGCTTGTGCTGGCAAAACTTATGGGCCTGTCTCATCAGGAATATGTGACTTTACTTCCGAAATCCATCACCACCGCCATTGGTATGGGCGTGTCTGAGGAATTGGGCGGTTATGTGACTATCACTGTGGCGGTGATTGTGATCACAGGTGTACTTGGCAATATTTTTGCGGAGCTGATCTGTAAGGTCTTTCATATTACACATCCGATTGCAAAGGGACTGGCTATCGGCTCAGCATCCCATGCTATCGGCACGGCAAAAGCCATGGAAATCGGGGAGGTAGAAGGAGCCATCAGCAGCCTGGCCATCGCAGTGGCCGGTGTATTTACTGTGGTGGCAGCCTCTGTATTTGCAGGATTTCTGTAAAAAGAAATAGAGCAGTGATTTAGGCAAGTCAGTATGAATCACTGATGAGACGACACTGGAATAGGATGTTGAGGTGTACAGAATATCATTGACATCTGCAAATTCCTGGGATTCATGGTATATGTGAAGAAGATAAACAGAAAACAGGAGAAAAGATGACTGGACAGGAATATGAAAAAGCAGTGCAGTATATTTACGGCTTGATCCGTGACGGTATAGTGAAGCCTGGGGACAGGCTTCCTACGGAACGTGCTATTGCCGAGACCCTGGGTATCAGCCGCAATTCCACCCGGGAAGCCTTAAGTGTGCTTCTGGCAATGGGCATGGTACAGCGGCGTCAGGGCTCCGGAAATTACGTATCGGATCATTTCGGACCGGCATTGAAGCAGATGATCTATATGATGCTGGCAGTGAATCGCACCAGCCAGAAAGAGATCTGCGATTTTCGGAAATATATGGAAAAGTCCTCTTGCGCTGCCATTTACGAGAGGGAAAAGGAAGAAGACTGGTATACCGGACTGGAAGCCATTCTTGACAGAAAAACATCATCTCTGGAGGAAGAAATCGAAAGAGACAGGGATTTTCACTATGGTTTAATCGCTGAGACGAAAAACAGCTTCTGGATCACGATGATGGACGCAGTGGCAGAGGTTTACCGGGAATGGATCGATATCTGCCTGAGAAAGATGGATGACCGCTTGAGAAAAGATCTGGAAAGTGCCCATCGGGGAATACTGGAAGGACTGAAAAATAATGATCTGGCGCAGTGCCATGCTGCGGTGGAGAAGCATTATGCTCTGATCGACAAGGCTATGGAGGAACATGCGATGAAGAAAAAACTGTTGATTTTCGATCTCGACGGAACGATTCTGGACACATTAAAGGATCTGGCGGTGAGTACCAATTATGCACTGGTGTTTCACGGATTTCCGGAGCGGAGTGTGGATGAGGTGCGAAGGTTTGTGGGAAACGGTATCGGAAAGCTGATCGAACGGGCGGTACCTGACGGAACACCGGAAGAAAAGAGGCTGGAGGTACTGGAAACCTTTAAGAAGCATTACGGAGAACACTGTGCAGATAATACAAGACCGTATGACGGGATTATTGAATTGATTGCAGATCTGAGAAAACGGGGAATGCAGACTGCAGTGGTTTCAAATAAGGCAGATTTTGCGGTACAGGAGCTCTGTAAACAGTATTTTCCCGGATGCTTTGATTTTGTTGTGGGTGAGCGGGAAGAAATCCGCCGGAAACCCTGTCCGGACAGCGTAAATGAAGTTTTGCACACCTTGAAGAAAACCGCGGAGGAATCGGTCTACATAGGGGATTCCGATGTTGATGTGGATACGGCGGCCAATGCCGGGATGGATATGATCGGCGTAAGCTGGGGCTTTCGCGGCAGGGAGTTTCTGGAAGAACACGGCGCTTCGCAGATTGCGGATAAGCCGGAAGAAATCTGGAAATTCCTATCCTGACCAAATGTTTTTTTATAGGAGCAGATTCTTGTTTGAAGACATCTTTGCTGCAAGTACAAATCAATACTGGTAAAAAGAGTGCATGGACTATTTTTCGGGAAATAGTCCATGTTTTTTTCTCCATAAATAGTACACGATAAAAAGAAAGGATGTAGTAATCCAGGTGATCGGATAATTTGCGCTCAGTGTCAGCATCTGCGGATGCACAGGCAGTACAAACAGCGTCCATACAATACGAAGAACACATACGCCAAACAGCGTCAGCAGCATGGGAATGATCACATCGCCCATACCCCGCAGAGCGCTGGACAGAATCTCCACAAAACTGAATAATGCGTAGAACGGCGTGACAGTGCGCAATACAAACATTCCGATGCGGATAACTTCCGGATCGGAGGAAAACACGGACATCAGCTGCCGTGCAAAGACAAAAAAGATCAGACTGATCACAATAGAGGTTGCCTGATGCAAAAGAAGGCAGATCCGTGTACTTTTGACGATGCGGTCATATTTCCCGGCGCCGAAATTCTGTCCCACAAAGGTGGTGGCTGCCACACAGTAAGCGCCGCTGACCATCCAGAAAAAGGCTTCGATCTTGGCTTCGGCGGCCCAGGCGGCTACGGTCTGAGAACCAAAGCCGTTGACTGCAGCCTGGATCACCAGATTGGCGAAAGCATACATCACACTTTGCAGGCCATCTGGGATACCTACATACAGCTGAGCACGCAGAGAGTTCCCGTGACAGCGTATTTTCTTGAGATTTAAGCGGGTGTCAACAGAGGAATGCATCAAAAAGACAGTTACCAGCACAGCGCTGACAGCCTGGGATAGCATAGTGGCCAGAGCAGCTCCGGCTACACCCAGAGGAAACACCACCACCAGAAGGATATCCAGCAGAATATTGACAAAACAGCAGATGATCAGGGCATACAGCGGTCTTTTGGAGTCGCCGAGAGCCCTGAGAATGCCGGAACCTATATTATAAATAAAAACACAGACGATGCCGGCAAAATAAATGCGCAGATATATCACTGAGTCTGCCATCAGCTCGGCAGGCGTATGCATGCAGGAGAGAATGGCCGGAGTGAGAAAAAAACCGACAGCGCCAAATAAAATACTTCCGATCAGGGCATAGGCATAGGCGGTATGAATACCCTCGTGAAAACGTCTTTTGTCACACGCACCGAAAGCCTGGGCGATGATGACACCGGAACCGGCAGAAAGACCGGTAAAAAATCCAATAACCAGAGTGATAATCTGGGCGGCAGAGCCTCCCACACTGGCCAGGGCGTTGGTACCGAGAAAACGGCCTACGATGATAGTATCGACGGTATTATACAGCTGCTGAAAAAAGGTACCGAAAACAATAGGAAAGAAAAACAGCAGGATCTGTCGGGTAATCGGTCCTTCCAGAATTGGATTTATGATGTTGTTTTCTGAATGAATTAAATCTGTATTCTCCATGGGAAATTTATCCTTTTGCGCAAACTGCAGAAATTGTAGCACTTGTATCTGAGAAAGACAAGGTGTTTACAGGACAAAGATGTGGTATTATATAGGGCAGGAAGAAAAAGGTATATCACTGATACAAAGTTGTTAAATCGCTATAGCCGCGTGAAGAAAATATAATTGCGGCAAGGATAGGAGGAATACATATGACAGCAATGGAAAAACTGGACGAACTGCAGCACAGAGCCAGACAGGATAAAGCACTGAAAGAAAAACTTCTGCATACACAAACGGAAACAAACCCGCTGCAGGAATTCTGTCGGATCAGTCGTGAAGAAGGGCTGGAACTGTACCCTATGGAAGTAATCTGTGCGGGAGAGGAGTTTCATGCCGCCATGAAAAGAAGCACCAATGGCGGAGGAGAGAATTCACCGAAGCTGGACGGTCAGGACGATTTTTACGAGCTGTTTCTGGCAGGACTGTAAATCAGACAAAAAGAAGCGTAGTACTTACCTGAAATATCAAAATCTGCCCGATAGGTTGATTAAGATAAAAAATAATTATATTGAATCTAAAAAACTGTAGTCTATGCTTCCGCAGCTACGTTATTATAAATGTAACAGCAAAACATCCCGGGAGAATACATATGATACTGTTTTTGGCAATGCTTGACAATGAAGCAGATAAGGATAAGTTTATCTGTCTGTATGAAAAATACCGATATTTTCTATGGTATCTGGCCAATGAGCGTATGCAGGACGCAGGCCTGGCTGAGGATGCGGTGCAGGAAACCTTTTTTGCCCTGA
>CALZMS010000056.1 GCA_945788595.1 uncultured Lachnospiraceae bacterium | reverse complement strand
TCCGATGACACAGTGTAGAAGGCTCATGCTGAAAATAGCCGCGTAAATGCTTGGGTCTTTTCTTTCGTTGACCCATATTTTGCCTACCAAAACAGTGATATATCTAATCCCTTAAAACCTTTCTGTCAATTTGCCTTTCAATGTAAAAAAATATACAACAAACAATTGTCTCATAAAAAAACGCCAATACATCTCTCTGCATTGGCGTTTTCTCAATTCTTGTTACTATTCTTATTCCCAGGTACTGTTACATTGCTTTATGATAGAGCGTTACAATATCCTCCAGCCTGGATGCTCTTGGATTTACCGCAATATTTCCGCTCTTCATGGCATCTGCCGCCATAGCCAGGATGGCTTCTTCCTTGACACCTACTTCGCTCAAGCTTGCCGGAATGCCGAGAATATCATTCAAATCACGAATCTCATCCGCCAGCATAAAGGATTCAAATTCATCGGTCCCCAGCGGGATCTGCGCAATATAGTTATAAATTTTTCTGTATTTGCCATGATCTGCCAGCGCATTGTAATCCACGATCGTGGGCAGCAGGATAGCATTTGCCACACCGTGAGCCACATTGAAATGGGCGCTCACCGGATGACTCATGGCATGCACATTGCCCAGTCTTGCAAAGGAGAAAGCAATTCCTGCAAACAGGGATCCTACCAGCATGGCCTGAGCTGCCTCGATATCCGTTCTGTTAGCCACGTACCGGCGGATATTGCCGCCGATAAGCTCCATAGCCTTTTCTGCCATAGCATCGGAGAACGGAGAAGCGGCTGTGGAAACATAAGCCTCCAGCGCATGGATCAGTGCATCCATACCGCAGGCTGCGGCTACGGATGCCGGTACGGTAGTGATCAGATCCGCATCCAGAATCGCATAGGCCGGAAGCAGCTTATAGCTGAATACGGTCAGCTTATACTGACGGCTGTGGTCTGTAATAACGGAAAAAGCCGTAACCTCAGAGCCTGTACCTGCGGTGGTCGGGATAGCGATCAGCGGTACGATGGCTCCCGGCACCTTGTGGGCGCCTTCATATTCTGTAATGCTGCCGCCGAATTTTGCCAGCACACCAACCGCCTTGGCCACATCCATGGGGGAGCCTCCGCCGTAGGCTACGATAAAATCTGCTCCGCTTTCTTTAAATAATGCTGTAGCTTTATCCACTGTCTCTACGCTGGGATTAGCCTCACAATCCGTAAATGCCGCAGCAGTGATACCTGCGTCTGCCAGCAACGCTTCACAAGCAGCTACAGCACCGATCTTATTGAGATGGGGACCGGAAATGATAAAGGCTTTCTTTCCTCCAAGTTTTGCGGCCACCTCCGGCAGTTTTTTGATCGTTCCTTTTCCTGCCACAATATTCTGCGGCACAGAGAATGAAAATTCTTCCATTATGATTATATCTCCTGTCAATACAAAATTTGCTTTCTTAATCTATTGTTTCTGCGCAAGACAATTACTTCGTCATACAACAAAGCTCTGTTCATTCGTTACAAACATACTCTTTATTTCCTGCATGAATATCACTCTATGCGCAAAATGTAACTGTTTTGATTTTACCAAATCATTACCTGATTGGCTATTCAAAACAGTTACATTTATAAAATGCTTATCTGCTTCTCTCAGGCACTGAGTCTGGCCAGAACCACCTCGATGGCATGGTCGATGACTTTATCCAGTTCTTCATCATCGGCCTCAGGCATCAGGGAAGCTGCATCTTCATCAGAAATGATTTCCACCAGAGTACCGAATTTTTCTTTATATTTTCTCTTGCAGACAACGAAGAATACTACGCCCAGAAGGCTCCAGCCACCGACTACGATCCACTCCTGAGCTACCAGTGTGGCGCCAGATCCCGGAATACAGTACATGGCCACCATCAGACCGGACATCAGGATCGCCATGGCACCTACAAATTTGTAGCCCGGCACTCTGTAGGGACGATCCATCTGCGGAGCTTTCTTTCGAAGGATCACAAAGGAAATCGCAACCATACAGTAAGCCATACAGCAGCCAAAGTTACCGGCGTCGCTAATCCATACCAGCATTTTTCTTCCGGCAAAGGGCGCGATCATGGTCAGCAGACCGATCAGATACAGAGAATTGATTGGAGTTTTGAATTTCGGATGCAGTTTAGCAAAAAATTTCGGGATCATGTAGGACTCAGCCATAGAGTACATAGCACGGGAACCACCGATCATAAAGGAGTTCCATGAAGTGATAATACCACACATACCGCCTACAATGATAACCTTTGCCATAGCGGATGTACCAAAAGCTGCTGCCATAGCGTCTGCGGTAACAAGACCTGTGGCCTGCTGAGAAGCCACGATAGCATCGGGCGTCATCACAAGACCTACAGCTACGATAACGAGAGCATAAAATACTACAGCCATAACTACAGAAAGGATCAGCATCTTTCCGATCTTTTTCAGTGGGACATTAATCTCCTCAGCTGCCTGGGGAATAACATCAAAACCGATAAAATAGAACGGCGTAACTACAGCTACACTGATGATATTTTTAATCATGGAACCGGTGGAAGTACCCACAAACATCTGCTCATTTAAGTTTGACGGATCACCGTTGATCACGCTGGCAACGATAAGAAGAATGCCGGCGCCGCCGATGATCACGGTCAGGATTGTCTGCAGGATAGCCGCTGTTTTTGCACCGATAATATTGATCACGGTAATCAGAAAAGCTACAATAATAGCTACCGCCAGCCAGGACGCATAGATATCAAATCCGGCTACAGTATACAGATACCCTTTAAGGAATCCCGGCCACAGATAAGTCAGGATCGTCGGGAAAGCACAGGCCTCGAAACAGGCTACACTGACGTAACCGAGAACGATAGCCCAGGTACAGACGAAAGAACCGGTAGCTCCCATAGCCCGGTGGCTGAATACATGCTCACCACCGCACTGAGGCATAGCCGCCGTCAGCTCTGCATAGGTCAGACCTACGAAGAAAATCATGATGCCGCCCAGCACGAAACCGATAGCTGCGCCGATCACACCGCCTTTTTCAATCCAGCCGCCGGAGGATACGACCCATCCCCAGCCGATCATGGCGCCAAATGCGATCACGAGAATATCCCAGGCGCTGAATACTTTATCAAAATCTGATATTTTCTGATTCATTGTTTTTCCTCCTTACTCCTGAAATACCTTTTTAGCCAGCTGCACGATAAACTCTGCCGTTCCGTCAATACCAAGTCTACTGGAATCGATCAGCATATCACGGTTGTGACGGTCACCACGGTTGCTTCCGGTCAATGTTTTATGTCTCATGTGATACCGTTTGTCCTTTTCCTGAATCAGAATACGGGCGTCCGTCTCGGAAAGATTGTGACTTTCCATCACATTTTTCAGTCTTACTTCATTCGGTGAATAAATAAAGATACGCAGTACATCGTCTCTGTCCTGCAGAATATAGTCTGCGGAGCGGCCGATGATCACGCAGGAATCCTTCTGGGCCAGCTTGCGGATGATCTGCTTCTGTACATGGATCGCACGCTCTGTCAGGTCTGCATATTTGGAGAAGTTACCTCTCTCTTCACCTTCTTTACCTTTACCGGCGATAACCACACCGGATTCTACTTTTTCCATAATGTCTCTCGGCACGCCTACCTCATCGATAATGCTGTCCACGAGATCTCTGTCATAAAATTTGATGCCGAGCATCTCTGCCACCTTTTTGCCAATGGCGTTACCCTTTGCGCCATATTCGCAGCCGATGGTAATGATCTGATGTTTCATCGTTCTTCCCTTTCCTGAATCTAAAAAAATCTGCCGGACTGTTTATTTTCCGGAAAAAAAGGGTCGCCTGTTCCCCAACAGACGGCCCCTTTGCCTCATTTACAATAATATGTAGTTATTTGTGATTGTTCAGTTTCTTCACAACTGCATTTATTTTACTGCTGCCGGAACAGCTTCCTTCAGAATAGCCACTGCCTTATCGCAGTCTTCCTCAGTGATAATCAGCGGCGGTACCATACGGATAGTGCTGGCACCGATGGCTGTGATCAGCAGATGTCTGTGCAGCGCTTCATGCTTAACCTCCACAGCATCTACATTGCTCTCAAACTCAACGCCGACCAGCAGACCCTGATGACGAACTTCTTTGACGAACGGCAGCTCTTTGAGCTTCTCGCTGAAGTAATCGCCCATCTTCTTTGCATTTCCTGCCAGATCACGGTCAAGCAGCTCATTTACCTCCGCCAGTGCTGCGGCACAGCTTACGGGATGTCCGCCGAAGGTAGTTCCGTGGGATCCTGCAGTAAAGGCTTTGGCCACCTCTTCTGTAGCGCAGATTGCACCGATGGGCATTCCGCCGCCCAGAGCCTTGGCCATGGATACGATATCCGGTTTGATGCCGTAGTTCATATAGGACATTACCGCACCGGTTCTGCACCATCCGGTCTGCACCTCATCGAGAAGAAGCAGCATCCCCTTCTCGTCACAGAACTCTCTCAGGCCGCAGAGGAATTCTTTTGTTGCCGGATGTACACCGCCTTCGCCCTGTACCGGTTCTACCATAATAGCGATGGTGTTCTCTGTGCAGGCATTTTTGAAAGCCTCCAGATCATTGTACGGCGCATAGGAAAAGCCATAAGTCATGGGTCCGAAACCTACCTGGCATCCGTTGCCCGGCTGTCCTGTAGCGGACATGGCACCGAAGGTACGGCCGTGGAAGCCCATCTTTGCAGTTACAATGTGATATTTATTGGGACCATACTTTTCGATACCGTATTTACGGGCCATCTTGATCATAGCCTCATTGGCTTCGGTACCGGAGTTCTGGTAAAAGATCTTGTCCATGCCGATGGTCGTACAGACCTTTTCAGCCAGCAAGGCCTGCGGAATAGTGTAGGGATAGTTGAAGGTGTGCATTATATCGCCCACCTGATCTTTAACTGCTGCCACAACCTTTTCGTTGCAGTTACCGGCGCTGTTTACGGCAATACCTGCATAGAAATCAAGGTAAGCCTCTCCGTTTTCATCGTAAATGTACTGATCCTTGGCTGTCTCTGCCAGGAAATCCATACGCTCGTAGGTCTCGATCATATATTTGTCAACAAGTCCTTTGATCTGGTCTTTTGTAAGGCCTGTGTCTTTCAGTTTCATAACTAATCTCCTCTTTTTTCTGCAGACATGCAAAAAAGGCGCTCTCCACTCATGGAAAGCGCCTTTGCTTCTCGTCTACTATTTTGTACAAGTTGTATACTAGCACTTCTGGTTTAAAATGTCAACACTTTAAATTAATAAAAATCTTATTCATTCAATACTTCACCGTATCACACATAAGTCACAAACCTCAGCTTTACGAATAAGTAATGCACAGATGGTAATGTATTCCTATGATTTGAGTTGAAAATATCTCAACATTTCTGATTCATCATTATTTTTTCAGAACAGCTCACGATAGATTTTCAGCACTCTCTCCCGATCCAGCGGAACAAAGTTATTGGCCATCAGTCTTCCCTGATTTTCCATGACGGAATCCGTGAAGATCTCCAGTTCCTCTTCCTTCACGCCATATTCGCGAAGTGTTTTCTTGGGAATCAGCACATTCAGAAGCTTTTCCAGTTCCTCAAAAACGTCTTCCGTCTGACAACCGAGAATATCGGCAATAAATTCTGTGAGCACTGCAATCTCTCCATCCGTCTTCAGCTCCAGATAATTTTTCATGACACCAGTAAACATTGCATAATTGGATTCACCGTGAGCCACATGGTAGGTGGCACCCAGCGGATAGCTTAAAGCATGTACGGCGGCGCATCCGGCATTTCCGAAGGCAATGCCCGCGTAGTTGGATGCTGTCATAAACTCATCCAGGAGAGGTTTTCTCGCAGCCATTCCCTGATCCCGAATCACCATATAGCCTTTCAGAATCATCTCAATGGCTTTATACCCAAACAGACGGGTGTAGCTGTTTCCCTTCGGGGAAAGGCTTGACTCAATGGCATGGATCAGAGCGTCGATAGAACTGGTGGCAAACACGTAATCCGGCAATCCTTCCAGAAGCTCCGGAATCAGAACTGCGCTGTCCGCGTACATCTGGTCATTGGCCAGACCTTTTTTCGTTCCCCGGCTGTTCAGCGCCAGAATGGAAATATTGGTGACCTCTGAACCTGTACCACAGGTGGTGGGTACCAGTACCAGCTCTTTATCTTTCACCACCGGGATTTTTCCGTCATACAGATCCAGAATGGGACTTGTCTGTTTCAGCGCATAGAGCTTGGCCAGATCGATGATCGTGCCGCCGCCGATGGCGATGATACGCTTCGGAACGGCTTTGATATCCCTGTAAATGGCTTCTGCCATATCGTCGGAAGGCTCGCCTTTTCCGTATCTTTCCTGATAGATTACGTCGCATTCCAGATCAAGCCCGCCAAAATAGGGCTGATAAATATATTCGTTGGTCAGCACCAGATCACCTTTTCCCAGCTGAAAGCTCTCTGCAAACTCTTTAGCTGTGGCAAACTGGTGGA
>CALZMS010000055.1 GCA_945788595.1 uncultured Lachnospiraceae bacterium | reverse complement strand
TAGAAACGCATCCCCCGCTTGTCAACCCGCGCCCACCCGCTTTACGAACGCCTCCGCGCTCAGCACGAACCGCTCCAGCTCTGTCCCTGTTGTCCGCAGCGGGTCGCCCTCCCGAATTCTCAGCGTCCGCCGGATCTCCTTGGGAATGACCACGCGCCCGAGCTCGTCGATGCGCCTTAAGATGCCTGTTGCCTTCACAACCATGCCTCCTTGACCGTAATTGTTTTCTATCGCAGCCATAGATTTTACTGCGCTGCCTTTTTCTATGCGACCGCGCATCGCCTCCATCGCCAAAAACCCCTGATTTCCGGCCTTCGCCATTTGTTTCCAGCCCGAAACGCGCCGTTTCCATCCCCGTCCATTAACGCGAACATATATATTGCATTTCTACATTCTCTCTGTTATAATAAGAACAGATACTTCAGTTCAAGGAGGCGTTTCGCGGATGGAGAGAACGTACATCGCCATAGACCTAAAGTCTTTTTACGCATCAGTAGAATGTCGGGAACGCGGCCTGGATCCGCTGATGACAAATCTCGTGGTGGCGGATGAGAGCCGTACCACCAAGACAATCTGCCTGGCAGTATCGCCCTCCTTAAAAGAATACGGCATCAGCGGCAGGGCCAGACTGTTTGAAGTGATACAGGCGGTAAAACGTGTCAATGCCGAACGAAGAAGGAAATTGCCCCAGCATCAGTTCAGCGGCAGCTCTTATAATGCCCTGGATCTGATGACCGATCCGTCACTGGAATTATCGTATATTGCCGCGCCGCCGCGTATGGCACTTTATCTGGAATACAGCACACGGATCTACCAGATCTATCTGAAATATATTGCGCCGGAGGATATTCACGTATATTCTATTGATGAGGTTTTTATGGATGTGACGGAGTATCTCGAGACGTATCGGATGACGCCCAGACAGCTGGCAGCCGCAATCATGAAGGATGTGCTGGATACGACGGGTATTACAGCTACTGCAGGCATTGGTACCAATCTGTATCTATGTAAGATCGCTATGGATATCGTGGCCAAGCATGTTGTGCCGGATGCCAATGGCGCGCGAATTGCCGAGCTGGATGAGATGTCTTACCGGCGGCTTCTCTGGGATCATCAGCCTCTGACGGATTTCTGGCGGATCGGCCGTGGCTATGCCCGCAAGCTTAATGCCTACGGTCTGTATACCATGGGGGATGTGGCCCGCTGCTCCCTGGGCGGTCCGGAGGATTATTATAATGAAGAACTTCTGTATAAATTGTTTGGTATTAACGCGGAGCTTCTGATCGACCATGCCTGGGGCTTTGAACCCTGTACCATGAAAGAGATCAAAGCGTATAAGCCGGAAAACAACAGTATCTGCTCCGGGCAGGTGCTGCAGATGCCTTACAGCTATGAGAAGGGTCGGATGGTGGTGCGGGAGATGGCGGATCAGCTGGCCATGGACCTTCTGGATAAAGGGCTGGTGACGGATCAGCTGGTGTTAACTGTGGGTTATGATATTGAAAATCTGACGGACCCGAAGATACGAAACCAGTATAAAGGCCCGGTAACTGTGGATGGCTATGGCCGTAAAGTACCAAAGCATGCCCACGGTACGATACATCTGCCCCGCCAATCCTCCTCTGCGTCCCAGATCATGGAATTTACCACCGAACTGTACGAGCGGATCATGGATCCGAAGCTTTTGATCCGCCGTTTTACTCTGACTGCTGACCATGTGGTGGGGGAAAATGAAATTCAGGATACCCCGGAATACGAGCAGCTGGATCTGTTTACCGATTATGAAGCCCTGAAAAAAGAAAAGGAGCAGGAAGAAGAGGCTCTGGAGAGGGAAAAACGCATGCAGAAAGCCATGCTGGATATTAAGAAAAAATTCGGCAAAAATGCAGTCCTTCGCGGAATGAACCTGCAGGAGGGTGCCACTGCCCGGAACAGAAATGAGCAGATCGGCGGACATAAAGCTTAGCAGGAGAGGTATAGAAATGACAGGAAAAGAAACTCATCGTTACGATGATATCATCAATTTACCCCATCATGAGTCCAAAACCCATCCCCGGATGTCTTTACAGGACCGGGCGGCCCAGTTTGCCCCCTTTGCGGCGCTGACGGGCCATGAGGCAGCAATTCGGGAGACGGGGAGACTGACAGAAAGCGAAGCCCAGCTGGATGAGGATGCCCTGGAGGTGCTCAATGAGAAATTGCAGATGATCCGGGAACATATGGGCTCCGGGCAGGAGATATCCTTCACCTGCTTTGTACCGGATGAGAAAAAAGATGGCGGCGCTTACGTAACGTACACCGGCAGTGTCAAAAAGCTGGATCTGTACACTCGGACGATCCTTCTGGAAGATGGGACGCTGATTCCCTTAAAACATATCGTGGATATGCAGAGTGAGCTTTTTGAACATACTGACTCTGCGCAGTAGCTGCAATCCGGTATTTGTCGATGCGAAAAGCAATGGACGCTTTTTGACAATGCTGACGGTATCGAATAGATATGGCAGCATGTAGGAAATATAATATATAAGAAAACAGGGTGAGAATACCTCACCGGAAAGGACAATATGCCAGCATTATCAACAAGAACAGAAACCTTTACCGACTCAGTGATCCGCCGTATGACCCGGGTATCCGATGAGTATGGTGCAATTAACTTATCTCAGGGATTTCCGGATTTTGACCCGCCAAAAGCGATCACAGACCGCCTGGCGGAGGTGGCCAAAACAGGTCCTCACCAGTACGCCCTGACCTGGGGAGCTAAGAATTTTCGGGATGCTCTGGCCAGAAAGCAGGAGCATTTTTCCGGTATGAAAGTGGATCCGGAGAAAGAAATCGTGGTGACCTGCGGCAGTACAGAGGCCATGATGGCGGCTATGATGTCCGTGTGCAATCCGGGAGACAAGGTCGTCGTTTTTTCTCCCTTTTATGAAAATTATGGAGCGGATGCTATATTAAGCGGAGCAGAGCCCATTTATGTTCCTTTAAAACCGCCCACCTTCACTTTTGATGTGGATGAGCTGGAAGCGGCCATGAAACAGCCCGGCACCCGGGCACTGATCCTGTGTAACCCCTCCAATCCCTGCGGTAAGGTATTTACCCGGGAGGAGATGCAGATCATTGCGGATCTGGCTATCCGGTACGATCTGTTTGTGATCACGGATGAGGTGTATGAGCACATTCTGTATAAGCCCCATACCCATGTATATATGTCGACTCTTCCGGGAATGAAGGAGCGTACGATTATCTGCAATTCTCTGTCCAAAACCTACTCCATCACCGGATGGCGTCTCGGCTATGTGATCGCCTGCCCGGAGGTCATCGAGCGGGTAAAAAAGGTGCACGATTTCCTGACCGTGGGGGCGGCCGCTCCACTGATGGAGGCTGCCGTAGTGGGCCTGAATTTTGACGATACATATTACCAGTGGCTGCAGGAAAAATATACCCATATGCGCAATCTGTTTCTGGATGGCCTTAAGAGCGCCGGTCTTTCCTTTGTAGAGCCCCAAGGCGCCTACTACGTCCTGGTGGATATCAGCGAATTTGGATATACCGATGATGAACAGTTCTGCATCGACCTGGCCAAAGAGGTGGGGGTAGGCGCAGTGCCCGGCTCCAGTTTTTTCCGGGAGGATGTAAACCATCTGATCCGCCTGCATTTTGCGAAGCAGGACGAGACCCTTCTGGCGGCGCTGGATCGGCTTTCCGATATCCGCAGACTGAAAAAATAAATAGAGCGATGACAGATGAGCAGTGCGGCAGCAATGGATTGTACCGATAAAGAACTGAAACAGAGGATAGCGGATGCGGCTTGCACCGAAGCACTGAAAAAAGCTTACGCGGTGCATCACTTGATCTATGGTGACGAGACTAATGTGCGGGGCGACATGCGAAGATAGGAAAATTTGTGCCATTAGGCATAAAAAAGGTAAAAATATTCATCGAAACCGCATAATATGCTGAAAATGCCGGAAACACGTGATTTATTCTTGTATATTTAAAAAGGAGAGAGTATAATGCGTGTATTCGAGGTAAATTCGAGAAAATATATGATTGAGGTGAAACATTATGAAAAAAGCAGTTGCAATGATGATGACAGCAGCTATGGGTATGGCTATGCTGGCTGGATGCGGCAGCTCCAGCAGTGAGGCTCCGGCTTCCGCAGCAAGTGAGGCATCCGTGGCAAGCGAAGCTTCCGCAGTAAGTGAAGCAGCTTCTTCCGCAGCAGCAGAGACATCCGCTGCAGAAACTACAGGCGAATACAAACTGGCTACAGACGGCGTTCTGACCATGGGTACCAACGCAGCTTTCCCGCCCTATGAGTATTACGAGGGAGACAGCATTGTAGGTATCGATGCTGAGATCAGCCAGGCTATCGCAGAGAAGCTGGGTCTGACTCTGGAGATTGTGGATATGGACTTTAACTCTCTGGTATCTGCCGTACAGGCCGGAAAGATCGATATCTCCGCTGCAGGTATGACCGTTAGAGAGGATCGTCTGGAGAACGTTGATTTCACAGACAGCTATGCCACAGGTGTACAGGTGGTTATCGTTGCTGAGGATTCCGATATCGCATCCGTGGATGATCTGGCAGGCAAGCTGATCGGTGTACAGGATGCTACCACAGGACACATCTACTGCTCCGATGATTTCGGTGAGGAGAATGTTGTTGCTTACAATAATGGCGCTATGGCT
Source organism: uncultured Lachnospiraceae bacterium (assembly GCA_945788595.1). Lineage (GTDB taxonomy): Bacteria > Bacillota > Clostridia > Lachnospirales > Lachnospiraceae > UBA11957. The sequence goes on along the minus strand of CALZMS010000055.1, from coordinate 1,838 downwards.
GTACAGGCTCTGAAAGACGGCAAGGTTGACTGTGTTGTTATCGACCAGGAGCCGGCAAAGAACTTCGTAGCTGTTAACGAAGGCCTGAAGATTCTGGATACAGAGTACGTAACCGAGGATTATGCTATTGCTGTCGCAAAAGACAACACCGCTCTGAAGGATGCCATCAACGCAGCTATGGCAGAACTGAAAGAGGATGGTACCATCCAGAGCATTCTTGACAAATACATCTCTGCTGAATAATCAGGACACAAAGAACAGAAGATCGGTCATGATTTTCTGAGAACACGAGACTTTCAAAGGCGGGACACCAGATATGTCCCGCTTTTTTAAAAAGAGAAAGGGGGATACCGGACAATGTGGGAAACGTTGAAAACCGGATTTTATCAGACCTTTATCCTGGACAATAACTATATGTATTTTGTACAGGGTGTTGGTATTACTTTACTGACCACAGTGCTGGCACTGGTTATCGGAGTGGCGCTGGGTATTATTGTAGCGCTGGTGCGTTCTGCCCATGATCAGCAGCAGCAGGGCAAACGCAAAAATATTGTGCTGGGATTTTTTAATGTGCTGGCCAATATTTATCTTACGGTGATCCGTGGTACACCGGCCATGGTACAGCTTCTGATCATGTGGTTTGTCATCTGGGCATCTGCCAGATCCACCACCCAGAATATGGTGATCTGCGCGGTGCTGACCTTTGGTATCAACTCCGGTGCTTACGTGGCAGAGATCATCCGTTCCGGTATCATGTCCATTGACAAGGGACAGATGGAGGCCGGCCGTTCTCTGGGCTTAAGCTATGCCACAACCATGAAGAGCGTTATTATTCCGCAGGCATTTAAAAATGTTCTTCCGGCTCTGGGCAATGAGCTGATCACTCTGTTAAAGGAGACATCCATTGTTACCGTCATCGGTCTGAAGGATCTGACGAAGGGCGCCATGATCATTCAGGGTAAAACGTATCAGGCCATCGTACCCTTCCTTGCCATTGCCGCGATCTATCTGGCTATGGTTATGATCCTGACAACCATTCTTGGCAAAGTGGAAAGGAGCATGAGAAAAAATGATCAGCGTTAAGAATCTGACAAAATCCTTTGGAGATCATGTGGTTCTCCGTGACATTACAGAACATATTGCGGTAGGGGAAAAGGTGGTTATCATCGGACCCTCCGGTTCCGGTAAATCCACATTTTTGCGTTGTATGAATCTTTTGGAAGTACCCACCTCCGGCCAGATCATTTTTGACGGTCAGGATATTACCGATCCCCATGCGGATATCAATAAGATCCGTGAGCATATGGGCATGGTGTTCCAGCATTTCAATTTGTTTGCCAACCTGTCTGTGGAGCAGAATCTGACGCTGGCTCCGGTGAAGTTGAAGCTGATGGATAAGGACCAGGCCCATGCGGAAGCTATGGAGCTTCTGAAACGTGTCGGTCTTCCGGACAAGGCAGATGCTTTCCCGGCACAGCTGTCCGGTGGTCAGAAGCAGCGTATCGCTATTGCCAGATCTCTGATGATGAAGCCGAAGATGATGCTTTTTGATGAGCCTACTTCTGCGCTGGATCCGGAGATGGTCGGTGAGGTTCTGGAGATCATGAAGGAGCTGGCTCATGATGGTATGACTATGGCTGTGGTTACCCATGAGATGGGCTTTGCCCGTGAGGTGGCTACCCGGGTGATGTTTATGGATGAGGGTGTGATCCTGGAACAGGGGACACCGGAACGGATTTTCTCTGATCCGAAGGAAGAGAGGACTAAGAATTTCCTGGCAAGTGTGCTGTAAGAGAGAATGATTTAGTGGAGGATTAGTGAGGGCTGAGTCCGCCGTA
>CALZMS010000054.1 GCA_945788595.1 uncultured Lachnospiraceae bacterium | reverse complement strand
CCGCGGTCACTGGTGATGGATGTCACACCGGTATACATCCATACGTCATCGTCCATAGCGATATAATTATAACCGGAAGTCGTTACGGTACAGTCCGTCTGTCCAAAGTAGGAATTCAGAAATCCATTTACATAGGCTCCGTGGAGATTGTACTGCTGTACGAGAAGATCTGCAGAATACACACGGTCCACCCAGGTAGGCACATCTTCCACCGCATAATATTGGCTCTCACCCGTAACCGCATTCAGAAGTACTGCGCCTTTGATATCATCACCGTTAAACAGACCTACCTTCTTCTCCGTAACCGAAGCGATCCAGTAAGGTGTACCCTCCTCATCGATCTCAAAATTCACGTTATTAAAGATGAATGTAGGATACTGGAAACGAAGCTGCCTCTCCAGCTTACGGTTAAAAAGCTCGGACGGAGAGATCTTGATGCCATCCTCCAGACGTACCACATTCACATCCTGCGTAACCATATCGATGATCATATATGCCGGAAGGCCCTTGGAACGGTTCTTCCACCATTTAAAGAATCCATCGTAATTCAGATAGGTCACACGTACCGGTTTTCCCTTATAATTGATCTGAGAAGAATTTTCACTGACGGAAAACTGTGATACCAGATCAGACAGATCGCCGAGTTTTCTGTTGGCCAGGTTGTTGGCAGACTCAGAATCCAGCATAGGGATCTGATCCAGGGAAATCTCTGCCACATCTGTGGCAAAATCACCTTCCTCCGTAGTTAACAGATTAGCATATGAGGAAGAGCGGAAAATAGCGAGTCCCGCCACTGTTCCTGCAGCAACAATCAGGATCAGCACCGCTGTCACGATCAGCGGAAGCTTCAAGGTATCCTTAATATAAGAAAAATAGCCTCTTGCACCGCCAGCTTTCACCCGGCCAAGGAGAATCCTGCTGATGGTATATACCACGCAAAGCAAAAACAGGAACCAGTAGAATTCCATGGCATGAATGTTGATCGCCGGCAATTCAATATAAAAATACACTGCACCAAAGATCATCGTGATCAGAAGACTCAACAGAATCCGAAGCGCCGGATGCATTACTTTTCCGCTGGGTTGCTCCCAGACATAGTCTTCCGGGCCTGCTTTCTGCCGGTTTTTAAAATTTTTAAATTGAAAAACAATTGACATAGTTCGTTCCTTTCTTATCGACATCGTATATGTTCCCAGGGCACACACCCTACTATTACAAATATAGTATCACAGGTCTGTCGTCTTTTCCAGAAAACCGAAACTATTTTCTGAAAATTTCACAATTATAGGATGTTTTACCTTAATACGCAGAATTTTCTCCACGTTCCCCGCAGATATCTTGCCACAAAGCAGGTGGATCTGAAAATCCAGTCCACGATCATAGCCCACCAAACACCGACAGCTCCCATTCCCATATTCACACCCATAATCAGACTGAGTCCGATCCGAAAAGCAATCATGGAAAAAATGGAAATCACCATCGTATACCGAACATCATTGCAGGCTCGCATCATATTCGGCAGCACAAAGGCAACCGGCCACAGGATCATTGCCAAACCATCATGGATCCACACCAGCTGCTGCGACAGAGCCGTTGTCTCTGCACTGAGGCCATAAAGCTTCAGTATCTGCGGCAGAGAAATCAGAATCACCGCATTAATGACAATCATTCCCGCATAGGTGATCATCATCAGTTTTTTTGTATAATATTTCACCTGAGCCAGACTGGCTGCACCCACACACTGACCAATAACCGTGATCATGGCAAGGCTCATGGCCTGTCCCATAATACAGCCCATACTGTCCAGACTGTTCGCCACACCATTGGCTGCGATCTGCACTGTGCCAAAACCGGAAATAATGCTGACCACCGCCACACGGCCCAGCTGAAAAATGCCACTCTCGATTCCGCTGGGGATACCAATATACAGAATTTTGCGGATCACTCGCCCGTCAAAGTGAAATTTTTCCCGGACTATATGCACTTCGTAGGTTGGCTTATGCAGTAAAATATACAAGATCGCTGCTGCCACAATACGGGATAACAGCGAGGGAATCGCCACACCAAGCACTCCCATATGCAGTACAAAAATGCCCACCGCATTGCCGATCACATTGATGGCATTCATGATTAAGGAAGACTGCAATACGATCATAGAATTACTCATGGAGCGAAACAGGGCTGAAGCCGCGCCATAAATCCCCATAAAAGGAAACGAAAGCGCACTGACCAGCATATACAGCCGGGCATTTTCCATTACATCTGCTTCAATACTGCCGAAGAAAAAAGACAGTATGGGACGGCAGGCCGCAATACACAAAGCCATGACCGCCAGTGAAAAAACAGCTGTCGTTACGATCAGCTGTCTGGAAGAATGACAGGCCTCTTTTTGTTTTCCCGCGCCAAGATACTGTGACGTTACCACAGCACCACCTGTAGCCAGTGCCGCAAAAACACTGAATATCAGATTCACCAGCATATCTACCAGAGACACACCGGAAACTGCAGCTTCACCCACGGAAGAAACCATCATGGTATCCACCATACCCACTGTAATCACCAGCGTCTGTTCCAGCACCAGCGGCAGGATCAGCCGCCGAAGCTCCACAGGGGAAAAGAGATAATTATTTTTCATTTCTGTATCGTTCATTTTATGTACCATTCCTGTGTTCTATTCTGAAAACATCCTCACTATACTCCGTTTTTTTCCTGAAGTCTATTCGCTTTTTGCACTTTTTTGTCCGGATTTCATATGGTATAGAAAAAGTATCTGGAGATCATGCATGGACAAAAGGATGTCCCGTACTCCCGGCCCCTGTATGCCGCCCTGTGATATTGACCGTTTTCCTGTTGGCATGGCTTATGTGCCAATCCAGCAGTATTATACAACCTTTGAACTCTGTCAGGGTTTTCACGAAGGAACGATTTTTCCCGAACTGGCCAAACCATTCTGTGGAAAAAGGGGGTGCCGATGATGAGATCTACCCGTTGTAATACTAAAGAGCAGATGTTACATCAGATCAGCGTGATCAGCTTTGCAGCCTTCGATATGCTTTTATATCTGGATACACATCCCGATGACAGCAAAGCTCTCTCTTTCTATCAGGAACAGTGCAGCATCCGTAACCAGCTGCTCAACGATTATGCCAGCCAGTTTGGTCCGCTCACCATGGATCTGGCCTGCAAATCTCCTTCCGATTTCTGGAAATGGGTAATGCAGCCCTGGCCCTGGGAAAACTGCCAGAATTGTGAGAAAGGAGGTATGCGGTAAATGTGGAATTATGAAAAAAGGCTGCAGTTTCCGGTAAATATTAAGACTACAAATGCACAGCTGGCCCAGAATATCATCAGTCAGTTTGGCGGGCCGGACGGTGAGCTGGCCGCTTCTATGCGATATCTGTCTCAGCGGTATACGATGCCGAATCGGAATTGTATGGGGTTGCTGACGGATATTGGTACGGAGGAGCTTGCCCATCTCGAGATGATCTGCGCTATCATTTACCAGCTGACCTGCAACCTGAGTATGGATGAGATTGAAAAAAGTGGATTTGACAAATATTATATAGATCATACGCTGGCACTGTGGCCTCAGGCTGCGGGCGGTATTCCCTTTAATGCCTGTGAATTTCAGAGTAAGGGCGATCCGATCACAGACCTGACGGAAGATATGGCAGCAGAACAGAAAGCCCGCTCCACCTACGACAATATCCTGCGTCTGACCGATGATCCGGATGTTCTCGCACCGATTCGTTTCCTGCGGGAGCGGGAAATCGTGCATTTTCAGCGATTTGGTGAAGCCCTTCGTATTGTGCAGGATCAGCTGGACGCCAGAAACTTCTATGCGTTTAATCTTAGTTTTGATACACCGACGTCATGCGCGGTGACGGGGGAAACACCGGCATCGTGCAAAATGCAGGAGGGGTGTCGAAAGATGATAGCCAATACAACGCCGGAAGGATGCCAAAGAACAACATCCTGTGATATGGCAGAGGGAAAATCATGTAAGTAAATGCAGATTATATTTGCAAATGAATTTTTCATCCCTATATAATTTTTTTAGAATAACTATCACTAAAATTATTATATATTTCTCAAGCTGACAAGATAACCCATTATAACCCATTGACTTTTTTATTGGGTTATAATGGGTTATAAAATAAGCTTTCTATCCTTTTCATATTTCCATTTCTATTTTCCTTCAAATACTGTATAATCAAACTGTTTTATCTCACCCACGAAAAGGAGCGCTTCATGGAACGAATCCTGCATTATTCTCTGACCTCTGAAAATGAAGGTTATAAGATTTCCCAGTATCTTCGTCATCTCGGTTATACGGGACAAAATCTCACGGAATTAAAAAAGATGCCCAAAAGCATCCTGTTAAATGGTGAACCTTGTTATATGAATCGTATTTTGTCTGCGGGGGATGTACTGACGGTGCATATCCAAGAAACCGGTGTTTCTGAGCAGGTGGTTCCGGTTGATCTGCCGCTGTCAATTGTCTATGAAGATGAGGATATTCTGGTGGTAGATAAGCCTGCAGGTATGCCCACGCATCCATCTATGAATAATTACACCAATTCTCTGGCCAATGCTCTGGCCTGGTATTATAAGGAGCAGGGAAAGCCTTTTATTTTTCGCTGCACGAACCGACTGGACCGGGATACTTCCGGCCTCACGATAATTGCCAAGCACATGGTAAGTTCAGGTATTCTGGCGGGAAATGTTACCCGGCATGATATTCACCGGGAATATATGGCTATTGTTTCGGGACACGTAATGCCGTCGGAAGGGCGTATTGAGGCTCCGCTCGGGCGTAAAGAAGGGTCTATTATTGAACGGACTGTGGATTGGGGAAATGGAGAGTATGCTTCTACAAATTACCGTGTGGTAAAGTATCTGAAAGATCATACTCTGGTTGCTCTGCGGCTGGAAACGGGGCGTACCCATCAGATCCGCATTCATATGAAATATCTGGGATATCCCCTGATCGGGGACTATCTGTACAATCCGGATATGCGCTATATCTCCCGTCAGGCGCTGCACTCGGCGCGGCTTTCTTTTGTGCATCCTATGACGAAGGAAGCTATGACTTTTGAGGCACAGCTTCCTGAAGATATGCAGCATGTTGTGGATGTTCTTACCTTATAGGATTTATCATATCTAATTGTTGATGAATACTGAATCTATTTTGGTTGTTTTTTTCTTTTTATGGACTTGTTACATCCAGTTATTGGCATATTCGGCTGCTCTGGATATTTCTTTAGTTTTACATTTACTACATCCAATTTCAGCTCAACATTTATTAACAATACGGCACTTTTGAAAGATAAGCTATTTTGCAACGCCTTACTTTATAGGCTGTTTATGCTATTTCAGGATTTCACATCCTACGCTTCTCCGGTCAGCTTAACAGTTATCATGTTGTGATGCATGGCTGCAAGAATCGGGCCGAATACATCCGCGGTCTTCAGACGAAGACTGGAGGTATTGACGCAGGGATGGCATCCCAGATATTCACCTTTCAGCACATTCTCGTCCACCAGAAGCTGTACCTTATTGTCAGGATCATTCATCAGACCCATGATCGTAGCGGATCCCGGTGTAACATCCAGCAATTCTTCCATAGCTTCCGGTGTTCCAAAAGAAAGTCTGGCGGAACCGATCTGATGAGACAGTTCTTTTGTTTTAAACACCTTGTCCCCGGGAATCATCAGCAGATAATAGTTTGTCTTCTGACGGTTGCACAGAAACAAATTTTTGCAGATGGTCGCTTCCAGCACCCGGTCAATGGCCTCGCAGGCTTCCATGGTGTAGGCTGCCTCGTGATCTATTCTCTGATAGGAAATGCCCAGACTGTCCAGAAGATCATACACTTTTATCTCTTTTTCCAGACGTCCCTCGCAGCTTGCCGGTCTTCCGTTTTCTAATTTCATTTTATATCCATTCCTTTCGCTCCGCTCAGGAAAAAACATTGTGAAAAAATTTTCCCGAGTCTTTTTTCTTCATAATCTTCTACCATATCTCGTGTTTTGGTCATTCCCTATCATATCTCTGTAGAAATCATAAATCAACTAATTATATGGAAAAAAGGACTAGCTGTATCTCGCAGAATAATTTTCTCCTATACTTACTATACAAAGCGGTAGAACAAAGGCAATGCATTGGTGTTGTCAATTGGCGACACCAATGCATTCTCACCCTGCCACTTTTTTGCTTGACATTCTGATCTCTCTTTGCTATACTTGCCACGGTAAAACTACATACGACAGTTCGTAACCATCCTGTCGCTAAACAAAACTAGGGACCTTATCGTGCAGACAGTCCCTGTCTGCCGTTTTTTATGCCGTGCGGTTCCGTGCGGCCTTTTTTATGCATTTCTACACATTTTCAAGGCACCCGGTTTTTCTGGAGGAGAGAATATCATGAGTGCTGATTTTAATCCCAAACGCTACGATGTGATCACAACAAAAAATCCCCGGGAAATCGTGATGCTGCGGGGCAGCGGCTGCAAATGGCGACGCTGTACATTCTGCGACTATCATCTGGATTTTTCCAGGGATGAAGACGAAAATTTTTGGCTGAACAG
>CALZMS010000053.1 GCA_945788595.1 uncultured Lachnospiraceae bacterium | reverse complement strand
GTTTGAGGCCGGCAAGGAAAAGGTGGGCAAAAAAGGTGTGGTCAGAGATCCCAAGGTACATCTGGAGGTTATCCGGGCAGTGATGGATTATGCGTCTTCCATCGGCTTTGAGATTCTGCATCTGGAGTTTTCTCCGATCAAAGGACCTGAAGGAAATATTGAATATCTGCTTCATCTGAAAAAACAGCTGGAGGGCTATGTACAGGAGAGTATTCCGGTGGAGCCGGAAGCCATTGTGGCTATGGCACATCAGACGCTGGATAAATAAGATTATTTATTTAGCGGTTTCCAGATGAAAAATACGAAACAGGCCACATATCTGACAGTGCGCATTTAAAGAAGATTCTGTAGTTTTGGCACTAAATGATTTGCGCTGTTATGAACAGGTATAACGGAGAAACTATGAAAGCGTTTACGATTATCACAAATGATATAAAAGATAAAGATCTGGAAGTGACCAATCAGATCGTGGACTACGTAAAAGCCCATGGCTGCAGCTGCACTGTGATGAATACCAAGCACCGCAGCCAGGAAGGCAAATACCATTACACAGACGCCAGCCAGATTCCGGAAGATACAGATTGTATTATAGTTCTGGGCGGAGACGGTACACTTTTGCAGGCAGCCAGAGATGTGGTGGACAGAGATATTCCGCTTCTTGGCATTAATCTTGGCACTCTGGGATATCTGGCGGAGATCGACCGGCATATGGTGCTTCCGGCGCTGGATCATCTGCTGGCAGATGATTATACCATAGAGAGCCGGATGATGCTGACGGGAACGGTGTTTCACAAGGGAAAACAGATTGCCAGTGACCTGGCGCTGAACGATATCGTGATCGGTCGTGAGGGTTCCTTCCGGGTAGTGAATTTCCTCAGTTTTGTCAACGAGCAGTATCTGACTTCCTACAAGGCGGATGGTATTATTATCTCCACACCTACGGGATCCACGGGCTACAGCCTGTCAGCGGGAGGCCCCATTATTGCACCGTCAGCTTCCCTTTTGATGATGACGCCGCTGGCACCTCACACGCTGAATACCCGCAGTATTGTGCTATCCGCGGATGACAAAATCAGTGTGGAAATTGGACCGGGTCGGGACGGCGAAGAGGAAAAAGGTATGGTTTCCTTTGACGGAGATACCAGCATCCGTATGGTGACAGGAGACCGGATCGATATCCGGCGTGCCCAGCAAAATACACGTATCGTAAAGATCAGTAACCAGAGCTTTCTGGAAACACTGCGAAAGAAAATGAGCAATACGTAACAGCTCAGAACATAAACGGTATCTGCAGAGAACAGATACGAAACATCATATTTTTGTCGGGGGTAAAAGATGAAACTGGCTAGACATGACAAGATCTTGGAACTGATTTCCAGAGAGCAGATCGAGACCCAGGAGGAACTGGCAAAACGGCTGCAGGCGGAAGGATTCCAGGTTACCCAGGCTACCGTATCGAGAGATATCCGGCAGCTGAAACTGACCAAAACAGCCGGTCCGAACGGACGCTCGCACTATATTGTGCAGAAAGAAGCGCAGCAGGAGCTGGGTGGTAAATATATACAGGTGTTGAAAAACGGATTTTCAGGTATGGACACAGCACAGAATCTGCTGATCATCCATACGGTTTCCGGTATGGCCATGGCGGTGGCGGCAGCGCTGGATGAACTGAAGATACGGGATATCATTGGCTGTATTGCCGGAGATAACACCATCATGTGCGCGACTAAATCCCCGGAGATCGCACAACAGGTAATGCTGCAGATAGATAAGATGTTGAATGGACGGTAGAATATATGCTGACACACGTACATGTGAAAAATATGGCCCTGATCGATGAGGCAGAAGTAGAATTCGGACCGGGCTTAAACGTACTGACCGGTGAGACGGGAGCAGGTAAATCTATTCTGATCGGTTCCGTGGGCATGGCTCTCGGCAAAAAAACTTCCCGGGATGTGATCCGGGAAGGGGCAGAGTATGCGCTGGCAGAGCTGGTGTTTGAGGTGGAGGATCCCCAAATTGCCGAGGAACTGGCAGAGATGGATATTGTGCCTGAGGACGGACAGATCATCATCAGCCGCAGACTGCAGGGAAACCGCAGCATTTGTAAGATCAACGGAGAGATGTGCACGGCGGCAGCAGTGCGAAAAGCTGCCGCGCTGCTTCTGGATATCCATGGGCAGCATGAGCACCAGTCACTTTTGTATACAGATCGTCAGCTGGATTATTTGGACGATTATGGACAGGAAAAGACAGCAGAACTGAAAAAAACGGTGGCAGAGGACTACGCTCGGTACAGAGACTGCAAAAAAGAGCTGGAGGAGCTGTGCCTTGATGAAGAGCAGAAAAAACGCCAGCTGGATTTTCTGGAATTCGAAGTCAATGAGATCGAGGAAGCTGCTTTGAAAAAAGGTGAAGATGAGAATCTGGAGATACAGTTTCGCCGTATGATGAACAGTCAGAAAATTACAGAGGCACTAACAGAGGTATATTCCATGACCGGCTACGAAGAAATGCATAGTGCCGGATCTGTGATCGGCTATGCCATGCAGAGACTTCAGACGGTGACAGCCTGTGATGAACGACTGGAGGGGCTTGGACAGACTATCAGTGATATTGACAGTCTGATCAATGATTTTAACCGGGATCTGTCCGACTATATGTCGGAGCTTACCTTTTCCAAGGAAGAATTTGTCACAGTCAGCGACCGGCTGAATCTGATCAATCATTTAAAGGAAAAATATGGCAATACTTTGGAAGATATTCAGAAATACGCGGAAGAAAAACGTATAGAACTGGATAAATTGAAGCATTATGAAGAATATAAAGCTGAACTGGCACAGAAATGTAAAGTCTGCGAAAAAAAGTTGACCCAGAGCTGCGAAAGACTCAGTGAACAGAGAAAAAAGAATGCTGCAGAATTCGAAAAGAAGCTGACGGAGCATTTGAAAGATCTGAATTTTAACGATGTGCGTTTCCAGATCCGTTTTGAAAAAACACAGCATTTTTCGGCTAACGGAACGGACAGCATAGCCTTCTTGATTTCTACCAATCCCGGCGAACCTATGCGCGAGCTGGCGGCGGTAGTTTCCGGCGGTGAGCTTTCCCGTATCATGCTGGGAATCCGTACACTGCTGGCTGAGCAGGAACACACCGGAACGCTGATTTTTGATGAGATCGATACCGGTATCAGCGGACGTACCGCCCAGAAGGTGGCGGAGAAGATGGCGCTGATCAGCCGTGGCTGTCAGGTGCTGTGTATTACCCATCTGCCCCAGATAGCGGCTATGGCGGACTGTCATTTTGAAATTGAAAAATCCGTGGAAGAAGGTGTGACCAGAACCAGCGTGCGCAGACTGCAGGAAGAAGAGACCTGCGAGGAACTGGCCAGAATGCTTGGAGGCAGCCAGATCACCGAGGCAGTGTATGAAAATGCCCGGGAGATGAAGCGGCTAGCGAGGGAATGTAAGAAGTAATAGATTTAGATATTCAGCATATGCCGAATCACTTTCTGATACTTACGTTAAAAAATGTTTTGTGTTTGTACCATTTTCATTAGAACAGTAAATTTTATGGTTTTTTGTATAGCATCAAAACAGTTGTTTTTATAGGTTTTTGTATAGTATTGGTGGAAGCACTGAATAGATAAAAAATAACTGATGACACAACCTGCCATCCTTGTCTCAAAATGTCAGTTTTTTAAATTTATATCGTCATATACTAAGAGAGAAAGAGAGTTCATGTATTTTACATTGAATTCTCTTTCTTTGTCTGACAGTGTTTTAGGGTATTTCTTAAATCGTCATGTCAGATCGTGAGAGATTCCGTATTGTCAGACATCTGTCAGTTTTGCAGGCTTTGGAAAGGATGTGGTCAGATGCGGGATGAACGCCCAAGACGGCGGAGGGCAGCCATGTTTTTTCTGCTGATGAGCATGGCTGTCTGCGCGACGGATACCGAAGCGGCAGATACCAAGGACAAAGCCGGAGGCAAAGCAGTACAGGCAGGAGAAAGAGTTACCATATCCGGTGAAACCATTGGCGTGTATCTGGAAACAGAAGGTGTGCTGGTGGCGGATATCGGTACCTTAAGTGACAGTAGCGGAAATCAGGTGACACCTGCTGAGCATATCGCAAGAGCAGGGGATTATATCCGGAAAGTCAATGATGAGACAATACTTACGAAAAATCAGCTGATAAACATGATGAGAAAAAATCACGGAGATGAAGTAACACTGTCAGTGTTCCGGGACGGAGAGACCATCGAATATAAGCTTGATCCTGCACAAACAGAGGACGGAAGCTATAAGCTGGGACTGTGGGTACGGGATGACCTGCAGGGTATAGGGACCATGACCTATATCAGTGAAGACGGCAGTTTCGGGGCATTAGGGCACGGTATCAGTGACAGCGAAAGCGGTAGCCTGCTCAGCCTGTCCGGGGGAACACTGTATAAGGCCGGAATTCTTGAAGTAAAAAAAGGGCAGAGCGGATCTCCCGGCGAGCTCAAAGGCAGCATCTACTACGCAGACAGTGAGAGACTGGGAACCATCGAAAAGAACACCCAGTGCGGTGTGTTCGGCCAGCTTTCCACACCGGTAAACGGCGTCACCAGTGCGGTGGTGGCTTCCAGTGAGCAGGTGCATACGGGAGATGCCTGTATCTACTGTAACGTGGGAGATGGCGTGAAAAAGTACGATATAAAAATCGAAAAGATTAAGAAAACGACGGAAGAGAAGAATAAAAGCTTTGTGATCCGGGTTACAGACGAACAGCTGCTGACTAAGACCGGAGGCATCATCCAGGGCATGAGCGGGGCTCCGATCCTGCAGGACGGGAAACTGGTGGGCGCAGTGACCCATGTGTTTGTCAATGATCCGACGAAAGGATATGGAGTTTTTATTGAGAATATGCTGGAGGCGGCGGGATAATTGAGAGCAGGTGATGCAATGTTCATTCATTGTATTGCCTGCTTTTTAAGTGATTTTAGAGTAATTATTTGCTAACTTATTAATACTTATTAGAAATAAATAATAGTGGAAAGAAAATCGGCAAATGAACTATTTTTTATACAATTCTGAAAAAAAAGTAGATAATATGCGGATTGAAAAAATAATGTCAATCCATTATATTGGACATTGGGAACAATGCTTACAAAAAAAGGAGGATGACTATGGGAGGATTTTTTGGCGTAGCTTCACATGAGGACTGCGTATTTGATCTGTTTTTTGGTACGGACTACCATTCCCATCTGGGAACCCGCAGAGGCGGTATGGCGGTTTATGGAGAGAAGGGATTTGACCGCTCAATCCATAATATTGAGAACGCGCCTTTCCGTACAAAATTTGAAAAAGATGTGCATGAGATGAAGGGCTATTTCGGCATCGGCTGTATTTCAGACTATGAGCCACAGCCGCTGATCGTTCGGTCACATCATGGTACATTTGCTATTACTACCGTAGGAAAGATCAACAATACAAAAGAAATCTGCGATAAGATTTTTGAAGACAGTAAGACCCACTTTCTGGAGATGAGCGGTGGGGATATCAACCCGACAGAGCTGGTAGCTGCTATTATCAACCAGAAGGAGCATCTGGTGGACGGTATCCGTTATGCCCAGGAGCTGATCGACGGATCTATGACTATTCTTCTGATGACACCAAAGGGCGTGTATGCGGCCAGAGACAGACTGGGACGTACACCGGTGGCCATCGGCAAAAAAGATGGCGCTTACTGTGCCAGCTTTGAGAGCTTTGCCTATCTGAATCTCGGCTATCAGGATTACAGAGAGCTGGGACCGGGTGAGATCGTTGTGTTTGACGCTGATCACGTCCAGACACTGGTTCAGCCGGGCAAGAAGATGAAAATCTGTACTTTCCTGTGGATCTATTATGGTTATCCGTCATCCTCCTATGAGGGAATGAGCGTGGAGAGAATGCGTTACCGCTGTGGTAAGGCTCTGGCAAAGCGTGATGATGTGGAAGCTGACATCGTGGCCGGCGTTCCGGATTCCGGTACGGCCCATGCTGTAGGATATGCTAATGAGTCCGGCGTGCCTTTTTCACGTCCGTTTATCAAGTATACACCCACCTGGCCCCGTTCTTTCATGCCGACGATCCAGGAGAAGAGAAATCTGATTGCCAAGATGAAAATGCTTCCTGTGCATGATCTGATCAAAGATCAGAGAATCGTGCTGATCGATGACTCTATCGTTCGCGGTACGCAGCTTCGGGAGACTGCGGAGTTTCTGTACCAGAGCGGTGTCAAAGAGGTGCATATCCGTCCGGCATGTCCGCCGCTTGTGTATGGCTGTAAGTTCTTAAACTTCTCCCGTTCTGCATCGGAGATGGATCTTATCACCCGCAGAGTGATCGCTCGTCTCGAGGGAGATAATGTCTCAGAGGAGACTTTGAAGAAATATACGGATCCGGACAGTAAAGAGTATGAGACTATGGTGGAGGAGATCCGTAAGGAGATGAATTTCACTTCTCTTCGGTATCATCGTCTGGATGATATGGTGGAGGCTGTGGGTATTGATCCGGAGATGCTCTGTACTTACTGCTGGAATGGTGAGGAATAAAATAATTAGAGAGTGATATGGGACGGCC
>CALZMS010000052.1 GCA_945788595.1 uncultured Lachnospiraceae bacterium | reverse complement strand
GCAACTGCGGCAATCATGGCTGCCTGGAACAGAAGACCTCGGCCACTGGTATTGTTCGTCTGGCAAAAGAAGAACTGGTGAAGAACGAGATGCCCTCCATGCTGGATGCGGCTACTGTTACAGCCAAAGATGTTTTTGATGCCTACGGAAAAGGAGATCCGCTGGCCAGAGTGGTGGTAAAACGCATGGCGGATTATCTGGGACGCGCCATGGCAATGATCGCTGCTACGATCGATCCGGAGAAATTTGTAATCGGCGGCGGTGTTTCCAAGGCCGGACAGCCTCTGATCGATGCTGTAAGTTCTGCATATGAAACCTATTGTTTCCCGGCATGTAAAGATACACAGATCGTACTGGCAGAGCTTGGAAATGATGCCGGTATTTTCGGATCGGCCAAAATGCTGTTAGACTGAGCTTTTCGCCCGCGGTAGTGTAAAACAAAAATGGTCTGCTGAAGCATTTGTTGAAATTTCTGACAATAAAATCCCGGAACGGATTCTCATAAAAGATCCGTTCCGGGATTTTATTGTTTCATATCAAAGAACTGATGCTATTGCTCTTACAGGAGAAGATAAAAGTTATTGTGCAGGAGTCTGCGGCTGGCTGTTTCCGGCAGGCTGAGATCCTTGTGAGCCTGAAGGCTGACTACCTGTCTGAGCTGCTTCCTGCTCAGCTTTTTCAGCTGCTTCCTGAGCCGCCTTTTCAGCTGCTTCCTGAGCCGCCTTTTCAGCTGCTTCCTGAGCCGCCTTTTCAGCTGCTTCCTGGGCAGCTTTTTCCTCTTCTTCCAGACGGATACGTTCCTGTTCTTCTTCCCATTCTTTATCACATGTTGTGCATCGTTTTGAGGGGATGGTAGATTGAGCAAAATATTCTGTGATGGTTTCACAGTGCTCTCCTGCCCGTAATCCGGTTTTGGAGCATATCGTAGCTTTTTCCACACTGGATGGTATTTCAAAATCAATGGCAGGGAGATCCTCATGAATTCGTTTCATGATCTTTTGCCATAAGGTTTTGTGGTACGTACGGTATGTACCGCTTTTGGCCAGCTTCTGGTTACCGTCATAACCTGCCCAGACAGAAGCCGTATAATATGGTGTGTATCCGGCAAACCAAACGTCGTTGTAATCCGATGTGGTTCCTGTTTTGCCGGCTACCGGCATTTTTCCGAGCCTCAGAGCTGTACCGGTACCCTTGGTGACAACGTCTTTCATGGCGCTGGTAAGCAGATAGGCAGTGCTGTCTTTTACGGTTTCGTGTGTATCCGGCTGACTCTCCAGAATAATATTACCTTCAGAATCAGTAACTGTTGTATAGAAGGTGGGTGCATTATATATACCACCGTTTGCCAGAGACGCATAGGCCGCTGTAAGCTCCAGATTGGTAATACCGTGTGTGATACCGCCAAGGGCCAGAGGCTGACTGATATCTGTGTATACTTTACCGTTGATCTCTTCGCTGTCTACAAGCGTAGTGAAACCGAAATTCAGTAACTGATCGTATCCGGCGCGGGGCGTTACTTCTGTCAGGGTTTTTACAGCAACAACATTGACAGACTGTTCGATCGCTTTGCGGATCGTAATGTTTCCGAGATAACGACCGCTGGCATTTCTGACCTGCGTGCCGTCTTCGTATTCGTATTTTTCATCTTTATATACTGTAGCTAGTGTCTGGCCCTGCTCCAGAGCTGTGGCGTAGGTGGATACGATCTTAAAAGTAGAACCGGGCTGTCTGGTGGAATCTGTGGCGCGGTTTAAAGTAAGACTGGCTGTCTTTTCACCACGGCCGCCGATTATCGCTTTAACATAACCGGTTTTCTGGTCCATGATGGTCATACTGGACTGGGGCTCCAGGGTAAAGGAGATTCGCTCGGCCAGTATCTCAGAACCGGCTTCCTCAGCCAGAATATGGGCTTTGTATTTATCTACATAAGACTGAGCTTCTTCTTCTGAGTCAAACAGCAGTTCAAAATTTTTATCTTCTGTGTCTCTGAAATACAGGCGAAGCATCTCTTTACTGTAATTCTGCTGCGTTCCGTCAGCTTTTGTGATGGTTAATGCCCAGTTTAAACCGACTTTGGAGTTCGTCGGGAAGTTGGACGGGTCGCTGTATTCTTCGTCCACAATACTCTGAATGGAAGGATCCTGAGTGGTATAAATACGAAGACCGCCGCTGTAAAGAGCATTGGAGGCCTGTGTCTCTGTGTAGCCTTTCTGCGTCTGCAGATCATTCATGACCTGTTTGATCACAGCGTCCACAAAGTAGGAGTAAACATTGGTTTTGTTTTCCTGCTTTTCCTGAGCTTTGGCAATACGGTCGTATACCGGATCGGCCAGGGCCTCTTTATAGTCTGTTTCCGATATATATCCCTGATCAAGCATATTTTTGAGCACTTTTGCTCTTCTTTCGGCATTTTTATCCGGATTATTAATAGGATTAAAAGCCGTAGGGTTCTGCGGTATAGCAGCCAGAACCGCACATTCGGAAAGGGTCAGCTCGGATACACTTTTGTCAAAATATTTATAGGAAGCTGTCTGTACACCATAGGTGCCGGCTCCCAAATTGATGGTATTCAGATAATTCTCCAGAATAACACTTTTGGTATCTTTGCCTTCTTCAGTCAGAGTGGCTTCTAGCTGCAGGGCAAGACTCTGTTCCTGTATTTTTCTTTTGACACGATCCAGTCTGTTTTCCTGCGTCCAGGTGGTAAAGATATTGTTCTTGAGAAGCTGTTGGGTCAGTGTGCTGGCTCCTTCATTGGGTGTACGTCCGGTAAGAATACGACCGACACCGTTGACTCCGGCACGGAGAATACCTTTGATGTCAATGCCGTTATGTTCATAAAAACGTTCATCCTCAATAGCGACAATAGCGTGCTGCATATTCAGGGGAATATCATTGATGGAAACTGCCACACGATTTGCGTTGGAACCGGTCAGTTTCTGCATCATATTTCCCTCGGCATCATACATATAGGTAGCATAGCCGACGGGGATGATGTTGGCCTCACTGACATCAGGGGTAGAAGCCAGAATGCCTTTAAAAACGCCGATGCCCAGGCTTACTGTACAAACAAAAAGAAAAATAAGAGAAACAAGAAGAACTCTCAAAATGTTTATGCCGAAAGCATGCTCCAGCTTATCTCCATGGGAGGAAAGCTTTTTGCGGCTGGATTGTAAACCTTTTTTGCCGTAATTCATAGATAACCCTCCTTATCTTGACTTATAATTATAACAAATCCCTACTTCTAAATAAAGAGTAAAATAGATTCTTCACAATTCCTCATTGACCATGCTATACTTATGACAAATGATTTGAGAAAGGATTAAAGAATATGCCATCCTGGACAAAAACAGTATACGAAGGCGGCGAGGGAGAGATCACAGAGAAAAAGTCAAGGTTTATTGCGACTGTGTGCCCGGTTCATTCCGAGGAGGAAGCACTTGCCTTTATCGAAAAAATGAAAAAGAAGTATTGGGATGCCCGTCACAACTGCTATGCATATATTCTGGGGGAAAATCAGACTTGTATGAGAAGCAGTGATGACGGCGAACCTCAGGGTACAGCGGGTCATCCCATGCTGGATGTGTTGACCGGAGAAAAACTGTATGATGTGGCTGTGGTAGTGACCCGGTATTTCGGCGGAGTACTTCTGGGAACAGGAGGACTGGTACGGGCTTATTCCAAAGCGGTACAGGAAGGGCTGAGCAACAGTATACTGATGGAAAAGAAGCGAGGTATCCCGGTGATTCTGGAGACAGATTATACGGGACTTGGTAAGCTTCAGTATCTCACAGCATCCCGACAGATCATTGTACTGGATACTCAGTATGAGGACTGCGTCAAAATGAAAATCCTCCTGGATCCTGAGCAGACAGCGGCTTTTCACGGGGAGGTTATGGATGCAACCAGTGGAAAGGCTGTCTGGCAGGAACAGGAGGAGATCTTTTATGCCAGGGTCAACGACCGTGTGCTGACAGGGGATGACTTACATCCGGAAAATCATTAACATTTTTCCGGTTCCGGATAGTCTACACCAAGAGTGTCGATTTCCATGGATCTGATGACCTGATCCGCTAACGGTCTGTCGCGGAAATCGGTGCGGACACCGGCAATGGCATCGATTACTTCAAGACCTTCCGTAATCTTACCGAAAGCAGCGTAAGCGCCGTCAAGATGCGGAGAAGTCTGATGCATAATAAAGAACTGGGATCCGGCGGAGTTCGGGGCCATGGTTCTGGCCATGGACAGTACACCTTTTGTGTGCTTCAGATCGTTTTTGAAACCATTCTGCGTAAATTCACCTTTGATGGAGTATCCCGGACCACCCATACCGGTGCCGTCAGGACATCCGCCCTGAATCATGAAGCCCGGAATTACGCGGTGAAAGATCAGACCGTTGTAATAGCCTTTTTTTACCAGGCTGATAAAATTATTTACGGTGTTGGGGGCAATCTCCGGATACAGTTCACCTTTCATGACGGAGCCGTCCTGCATGGTAATGGTAAGAATTGGATTTGACATATACGTTCCTTTCTGCGATTTTCTGCTGTGAGGCAGAAACGCAAAGCTTTTGTATCTGTTCAGTTTATTCACAGATACAGGCTTTTAAAGTATTTGTCCCTCTGGACATCTCAGGTTACAGTATATCTGTTTTCTGCCGGTCACGCAAGAGGAACTCTGCTTGAGTCTGAGGCGCTGATGTGCTATACTGTGGACGCCTGTAGCGAAACATTCTTTAGGAGTGTCAACAAAAATACAGGCAAAAGTTGATAGACTTTGCATCTTTTATATAAGGAGTCAAATACATGATGATAGAGAGTTTTTCTCCCGAGGATACCTTTAAAGCCGGAGAACAGCTGGCAAAGGAGGCGCGTCCGGGGGATATATATACGCTGAATGGAGATCTCGGTGTAGGAAAGACCATATTTACCAAAGGTATGGCCAGAGGACTGGGCATAGAAGAACCGGTGACAAGTCCTACGTTTACGATCCTCCAGGAATACGAAAGCGGCAGACTGCCGCTGTATCATTTTGATGTCTACCGTATCGGTGATCCGGAGGAGATGGACGAGATCGGATATGAGGATTATTTTTACGGACAGGGGATCTGCCTGATCGAGTGGGCTGGTCTGATCGAAGAGCTGATTCCGGCAGAAGCAATACGGGTCAGCATTGAAAAGAATCTGCAAAAGGGACTGGATTACCGTCGGATCCGGATAGAAAGAGGAGAATAAGAAAAATGAAAATACTGGCTTTGGACAGCTCAGGTCTGGTGGCCTCCGCTGCAGTCATTGAAGACGATACATTGCTGGCAGAATATACGATCTGCCACAAAAAAACACATTCCCAGACACTGTTACCCATGCTTGATGAAATCCGCAAAAAAGTTGAGCTGGATATGAGCACCATAGATGCTATTGCCATATCCGCCGGTCCGGGATCGTTTACCGGTCTGAGGATCGGTTCAGCTACGGCAAAGGGGCTCGGGCTGGCTCTTGACAAACCACTGATCGCAGTGCCTACGCTGGAGGCTATGGCCTGCAATCTTTACGATACACCGGGGCTGATCTGCCCGATCATGGATGCCAGACGGCGTCAGGTTTATACAGGAATTTACAGATTTACCGATCATCAGATCCGGGTAGTGCGCGAACAGGCAGCCAAAGGAATTGATGAACTGATCGAGGAAGTGAATGCGCTGGGCGAATCTGCGGTATTTCTGGGAGACGGCGTGCCTGTGTTCCGGCAGCAGATCGAGGAAAAACTGACGGTGTCCTTCAGTTTTGCACCGGTACATCTGAATAAGCAGAAAGCCGGAGCGGTTGCAGCGCTGGCAGCTGTTTATTATAAAGAAGGAAAGACACAGACGGCATCTGAGCACAGACCGGAGTACCTCCGGGTATCCCAGGCAGAAAGGGAGAGAGCAGAGCGCCTGAAAAAAGAACAGGAGCAGACAAAATGACGGTCAGAGAAATGCAGCTGGATGACCTTGCAGAGGTTATGGTCATAGAAAATGAGAACTTTTCCGTACCCTGGACAGAGATGGGATTTTTCAGTTTCATGCTCAGGGACGACACACTGTTTCTGGTGGCTGAGGAGGAAGGAAAAATCCTCGGTTATATGGGGATTATGATGGTTCTGGATGAAGGGGAGATCACCAATGTCTCCGTTTCGAAGCATGCCCGGAGAAGAGGAGCCGGACGGGCCCTGGTGGGAGAAATGATCCGTCAGATGAAAAAAAGAGAAATCGTCACCCTGCATCTGGAGGTCAGAAAAAGCAACAATCCGGCCATTGAACTGTACCGTTCCTTCGGATTCGTAAAAGACGGAGAACGGAAAATGTATTACGAAGAGCCGGTGGAGGATGCCATTTTGATGAGCTGCCATACGGGCAATGCCATCGAGTGATCATGTCCTTACGGAATAATGGAGAATTTTTATAAAAGAAACGTAATTGTTCAGACAGGCTGGATTTGAAGGCACTGAACGGTTACGAAGAGACAGATAAAGGAGCAAACTAATGCTGGATGTATGTCTGCTGGGGACGGGCGGTATGATGCCGCTTCCAGGAAGATTCCTGACGTCCCTGATGGTACGATATAACGGTAGCAATCTG
>CALZMS010000051.1 GCA_945788595.1 uncultured Lachnospiraceae bacterium | reverse complement strand
CTTTAGGTGACTGCCTGAAACTTCCGGTGCGGACAGATCTTCTGCATCGCAGATACAGCCGCAAAGAGCAAAAACGCCTGCATCGTTTTGCCAGAAAGAGAAATCAGGCAGAAAACTTTTATGTGACAGGAACAAAGATCCCGTCCAGTGTACTTCTGGTGGACGATATTTATACGACAGGAAACACACTGGAAGCGGCAGCCCGTACCCTTAAGGCAGTCGGAGTCAGAAGAGTCTTTTTTGTGACGGTATGCATGGGCACAGACTTCTAAATTCCCTCTTTGCGCAAAGCGCCTTTTGTGCTATAGTAAATATAATTATGGAGCTTTATTTATGGAATGGAGGAGGCAGCATGAATCCCGGAAAAATCCGCAGAATGGCAAAAATAGAACAGTTTGCATCCTCAGAAGCAGGAGGATATCTGAAAATTGCCAGATACTATCGCAGTGATTATATCGGACTGCATCTGGTCCGAAATTTTTTCCTGGTGACCATAGGCTATATACTGCTGATCGCCCTGTATCTTCTCAGAAACGGTGTAGAGCTTCTGGATACGGTCTATACTCTGAATCTTCAGGGCATGGCTGCAGGGTGGATCGTTGGTTATGTGATCCTGCTGATCGTATATTCGGTGCTTACGTATGCCCTATGTTCCCTGCGCTTTGCCAGGGCAAAGAAAATGGAGCGTTATCTGGATCATCAGCTGGAAAAAATGCAGCAGAAATATGAACCGGATAAGGACGAGGAAAAATAAGGAGTTATTATGGAACAGGTATGGAAATTCAGACGGCTGTGTATCAATATAGCGGAAGAATACGCTTTTCTTTTTATTCCGCTGCTGAAATTCGTGCTGGCGTATCTTACGTTTTCCACGATAAATACACAGATCGGCTATATGACAAGACTGGATAATATGTTTATTCTTCTGGCACTTTCTCTGATCAGTGCTGTGCTGCCCAATATGGTGATGATTATGCTGGCGGCCGTGCTTCTGATCCTGCAAAGCTACGGGGTGCATTTGTTTGCTTTCGTGTTCGTGGTGCTTATGCTTCTTCTGCTGTATATTTTTCTGCAGAGATTTTCAGACAAATACGTTCTGCTTTTGCTGATCATGCCGCTGGCTCTTCATTTTGGACTTTCTCCTATGGTGGCTGTAGGCGGAGGACTTCTTTTGGGACCGGCTGCGCTTTTGCCGATCTGCAGCGGCACACTGATCTATGCCATAGTATCCATTGTTGCGCAGAGTGCGCCTGCAATCCATGGGGTGGAAGTTAAAGAATTTACTACGGTTGTCACGCAGCTGATGGACGGTATGATGGCTAAGACGGATATTGTGCTTTTACTGATCATTCTGGCCAGTGTATTTCTGATCGTATATGCGCTGAGGAGACTGTCTGTTTCCTTCGCATGGCAGATCGCACTGCTTTGCGGGGCATTTGCCTTTATTGTTCTTCTTTTTGCCGGTGGTTTCTTTATGGAAACATCCATGACTGTAGGAAAAATGTTTCCCGGGATTCTGGCAGCGGTACTGTTTGGAGAAATCCTCACCTTTTTCTGCTGTGGACTGGAGTACAAGAAGACCCAGCGTATTCAGTTTGAGGATGATGACTACTATTATTATGTAAAGGCAGTCCCGAAGGTAGATGGGGAGTACTTTTTGGGGGAAGAACAGCAGGATGATGCCGGGGAAGAGGATACATTCCTGCCGGAAAATTCCTCAATTGCAGAATCCGGTAAGGAGACTGCTGAGCAGGATGTACAGATCCATGATCTGGAATCTCAGCTGGAAGAGACAATGCAGCATATTCAGGAATGAAATGAGAAGGGGTTAATACGTGAGACAGATTTTACAGGCGCTCAGAAGAGTTCTTACGGGGCTGTCTCTGCCGCAGCAGGTGGAGATTATTGATCTGGTACAGATCCTTCTGATCGCAGTGGTGGTTTATTATTTTATCCTGTGGATCAAGCAGACACGGGCATATACGCTGTTCAAAGGCATTATCCTGATCGCTATTGTGGTTCTGGTGGCACAGATCACCGGGATGGAAACGATCCTCTGGATCTTTAAAAATATCAGTACAGTGATCCTGGTGGCGCTGGTCGTGATTTTTCAGCCGGAGCTTCGGAAAATGCTGGAACAGCTGGGAGAAAAAAATACTTTTTCCATGTTGGGCGTGCTGAACCGGGAAAAGGACGGTGTGGTTCGTATCAGTGATGCATCCATAGAAGAACTGGTGCGGGCCAGTTTTGAGATGGGTGCAGTAAAAACAGGCGCGCTGATGGTTCTGGAGCGGGATATTATTCTGTCAGAATATGAAAAAACAGGTATTGAGATCGACTCTTTGATCAGCAGTCAGCTGATTATCAATATTTTCGAGCATAATACTCCGCTACATGATGGAGCTGTACTGATCCGCAACGACAGGATTCAGGCGGCAACCTGTTATCTGCCCTTGTCGGATAATCTGTCTCTTAACAAGAACCTGGGTACAAGACACAGGGCTGCTGTGGGGATCAGTGAGGTGTCTGATGCACTGACGATCATCGTTTCGGAGGAGACGGGAAATGTATCCTATGCGCAGAAAGGCCGGATCCGTACGAATGTTACACCGGCGGAACTGAAGGAACAGCTGAAAGCGCTTCAGGCAGACGGCTATGCTTTGGAAAAGAAGCGCAGAAACCGGAAAGGACGTGACGGTGTTGAAACAGAGGCTTAAGAATAACTGGACATTGAAATTGGCGTCTGTCGCCATTGCCTTTGTCATCTGGCTTGTGATCGGCAATATCAATGATCCGATCATACAGAAGGTATACAGCAGCATAAAAGTGAACGTGACCAACGGTTCTTATATTGAGAGCCGTGGGATGACCTACCGGCTGGACAGCAGTCATCAGACAGTCAGCGTGACGCTGCACGGAAATTCATCCAAGGTGACGAAGAGAAACGAGGACATTGTGGTGGAAGCGGATCTGACACAGATCGTGGATATGGATTCCACCCCGATCATGGTTCCGGTGACGGTAAAGTGTAAGGATATTTCTGCAGAGAATATTACCGTATCGCCGACAACGATTCCCATCGAAATTGAAGAACGGGAGACAAAAGATTTTATGATTGCCGTAAATTACGGTGACAGTGTTCCCGGTGCCGGCTATGAGGTGGGCAAGATCTATGCCAATCCTGAAAAGATCAGTGTCAGCGGTCCCCAGTCCATCGTAGAGAAGATCGACCGTGTGGTGGCGAATGTCAGTGTGGAAGGTATGACAGTCAATAGTTCCAAGAAGGCAGACCTGGTCATCTATGATAAAAATCAGGAAATTATGTCAGAGAAAGAAATGCAGTATCTGACATTCGATATCGGTGATTCCAATGTGGAGGTCTATGTTGAACTTTGGAGCACAGTCAGTGGAATTACATTTACTTGCGATCCCCAGGGAGAACCGGCATCTGGATACACAGTGACCGGTATTGTAACAACTCCCAGTGAAATTTCTCTGGCCGGTACAGAGGATGCCCTGGAAACTCTCAAAAAGAATGGCAATCAGATTGAGATTCCTTCAAAACTGGTAAAGATAAATAGTGCCAAAGAAAACGTGGAATGTAAGATCGATCTGGCAGATATCCTGCCCAGCGGAACAAAGACGGTATCCAATCAGGCAGAGTCCATTATTGTGGAGGTAAATATTCTGCCGCTGGGAAGTAAGCAGATTTTCCTTCCCACCCAGAATATACAGACATTGAATCTTAAACAGGGATTACAGACTGTATTTACGGACACATCTCTGACAGTAACGGTAAGGGGCAGACAGCAAGAGCTGAACAGAGTTTCTGTTTCTTCCATCAAAGCACAGATAGACTGCAGCGGATTGGAAGCGGGAACGTATAA
Source organism: uncultured Lachnospiraceae bacterium (assembly GCA_945788595.1). Lineage (GTDB taxonomy): Bacteria > Bacillota > Clostridia > Lachnospirales > Lachnospiraceae > UBA11957. The sequence continues at coordinate 2,829 of CALZMS010000051.1, read as the reverse complement.
TCTGCCGGTAACCATTACTCTGCCGGATAATATAACGCTATTGTCAGAAATCAAAACGAATGTGCAGCTGATATCGCTGGAACAGAAAACTTCAGCAGCTGAAAGATAGGAAGTGTAAAAACAAATGAAAAACAAAAAAATCGTTATCAACAATCCAAATGGACTGGATCTGGATCTGGCGGGGGTTATCTGTAAAAAAGCCGTGCAGTACAAATCTTTGATCACATTTACCTACAGAGACGGCAGTGCTAATGCCAAAAGTGTATTAAGCGTGCTTGGCTCCTGCGTACGGGGCGGAGATGAGATAGAGCTCTTCTGCGATGGTGTAGATGAAGATGAAGCTCTTGCAGCTATTACGTCCATTCTGGCACCCGAAAAATAAGAACTGGTGATTACCCTGTTAAGGGCTGCTGTGTGCTTACAGCAGCCCTTTTAAAACAATGGGATTTTTTAATATAATTTCCCAGATTCTTTATAAACAGGTAAGAATCGCTATATTTACAAAATATAGCGGATTTGCTATCATAAGACGAAGAAAAGAGAGTAAAATCCTGCACAAAAAGAATCGCAGGAAACGCAGGAGGACAGTAAATGTCGGAAGACAAAATACAAGATCAGAATACAACGAACAAAGAGGATACATATGAAAAAGTCTGCATGCTCTGCCGCAGACCGGAGAGTAAAGTAAAAAGCATGATCTCTCTGCCGAACAATATCTGCATCTGTACAGACTGTATGCAGAAGAGCTTCGACTCAATGAACAACAGCAACATTAATTATAATGATCTGCTGGCAGGAATGCAGAGCTTCCCGATGATGGATTTTGGCAATATCACCAACCAGGTACCGGAAAGACAGCGTCTCAAAAAGAAAAAACCGAAAACAGAGCCAAAAGCAGCTTTTGATATACGTAAACTGCCGGCACCCCATAAAATCAAAGCGGGGCTGGATGAGTATGTGATCGGACAGGAACACGCTAAGAAGGCAATCTCTGTGGCCGTATATAATCATTACAAAAGAATCAATGCGGACACCTCCGATGGTATAGAGATAGAAAAATCCAATATGCTGATGATTGGTCCCACAGGAAGCGGAAAGACTTATCTTGTACAGACACTGGCCAGACTTCTGGATGTGCCGCTGGCGCTGACCGATGCCACTTCTCTGACAGAAGCAGGATATATTGGTGATGATATCGAAAGTGTGGTTTCCAAGCTTCTGGCTGCTGCGGATAATGACGTAGAGAGAGCTGAACATGGTATTATTTTTATTGACGAGATCGATAAGATCGCCAAAAAGAAAAATACCAACCAGAGAGATGTCAGCGGTGAAGCTGTGCAGCAGGGCATGCTGAAGCTTCTGGAAGGAGCAGATGTGGAAGTGCCGGTAGGGGCCAATTCTAAAAATGCCATGGTGCCTCTGACGACCGTTAATACCAGGAATATCCTGTTTATCTGCGCCGGCGCATTCCCGGATCTGGAAGAGATCGTAAAGAATCGCCTGAATAAACAGGCTTCCATCGGTTTCAATGCAGACCTGAAAGACAAATACGATAAAGATAAAAATATTCTGGATAAAACGACGGTAGAAGATCTGAGAGAGTTCGGTATGATCCCTGAGTTTTTGGGACGTTTGCCAGTGATCTTTACACTTCAGGGTCTGACACAGGATATGCTTGTGGAAATTCTGAAAAAACCGAAAAATGCCATTGTAAAACAGTATCAGAAGCTTCTGGCCATGGATGAAGTAAATCTGGTGTTTGAAGATGATGCATTAAGAGAGATCGCGGGCAAAGCATTGCAGAAAGATACAGGGGCCAGAGCGCTCCGGGCGATCATTGAGGAATTTATGCTGGATATCATGTTTGAGATCCCCAAGGACGCCTCCATCGGAGAGGTTGTGATCACCAGAGAATATGTGACAAAGACCGGCGGTCCGAGGATTCTGATGCGTGGTCAGGAGACCATGTATCTGGAAGAAAAGCAGTAACAGATCGTAAGTTTTGCTGCGATCATGTATAAAATAGTTATAAAGGGTTCATAATGATAAGAAAGGATGTTAGCTATGTTTGAAGATGTATTAAGCAAACTCAAAAAGAATTTTGGAGAGACCGCAGAAGTGATCGGCAAAAAGACAGAGAATTTTGTGGAAATTCAGAAACTGAAAAGCCAGATCCATACAGCAAATCATGAGATCGCTCAGAATTATGAAGAAATGGGTGAGATGATCTACAGAAGATATCAGCAGGGTGAGACAATGGATGCAGAGCTTACCGCCATCTGCGAGGATATCACAGAGCTGAAAGCCGAAGTGGCTTCCTGCAAAGAGGAGATCGGCCAGTATCGCGGCGAAAATACATGTCCGGAGTGTGGTGCATCTGTACCGGCCAATGCAGCGTTCTGCATGAAATGCGGAGCTCCCATGCCGGTATGTGAGGCAGAATTTGCAGAAGGGGAAGTAGTTAATCCTTCCGATGCGGACGAAGATGAGGTAAAGGCTGCGAAAGAAGTTGCTGAGGAAAAAGCCGGAGAAGAGGACGAGGATTTTGAAGAAGAGGCAACTGTAGAAGAAGCCGCTGAAGAAAAAACTGAGGAGTAAACATGAGCAGAGCAAAAACGCTGTCAGCAGTTCTGGCCCTGTACGCAGGCGATGAGGCAATAAAAAAATATATGATGCATCATCTGAAAGATGGAGAGGAGAAGCCTGTGCTTGGGGGAAAAGTCCTTCTGCACAGACTGGAGAATCCAGGCGCGGCTATGGGACTGGGAAAAAAACATCAGAAGCTTCTGAATGCTTTTGTGGCAGCTATGCTGAGTGTTTGCGGCATGC
>CALZMS010000050.1 GCA_945788595.1 uncultured Lachnospiraceae bacterium | reverse complement strand
CCTGACTTTTGTATTATGTGGTCAGGGGCGGGGCTGCCCTTCTCCGTAGATGATGTATTTGGTGGAGGTCAGGGCGAGGAGTCCCATGGGGCCTCTGGCGTGGAGTTTCTGGGTGCTGATGCCGATTTCGGCACCGAAGCCGAATTCGAAGCCGTCGGTGAAGCGAGTGGAGGCATTAACGTAGACGGCGGCGGCGTCAACTTCCCGGAGAAACTGCTGGGAGTGAGCATAATCTCTGGTTATGATAGCTTCGGAATGACCGGTGTTGTAGCGGTTGATGTGAGCTATTGCCTCGTTGATGGTGTCTACAACTTTTAAGGAAATAATGCGGTCGAGGTATTCTCTGCCCCAGTCTTCTTCGGATGCTTCGTGGATCTGGGATACCAGTTTTCGGGCTTCTTCGTCGCCACGGATCTCTACGTCTTTTTCAAACAGAGCTCTGGCAATCTTCGGTATAGCTTCGTCGGCCACTTTTTTGTGTACTACCAGGGATTCGCAGGTGTTGCAGGTGCCCAGGCGCTGGGTCTTGGCATTGACGATGATGTTTACGGCCATATCAAGATCAGCAAATTCGTCTACGTATACGTGGCAGTTGCCGGTACCGGTCTCGATGACGGGTACGGTACTGTTTTCCACTACAGTACGGATCAGGCGGGCTCCTCCACGGGGGATCAGCACATCGATATAGCGAGTCAGGCGCATCATTTCCCGGGCAGTCTCGTGGGAGGTGTCTGTTACCAGCTGGATACTGTCTTTTGGCATATCTGCCGACACTAATGCTTCCCGCAGAATATCCGCTATGGCTGTATTGGAGCAGATCGCGTCGCTGCCGCCTCTTAAGATCACGGCATTTCCGGTCTTAAAACACAGGCCGAAGGCATCTGCTGTCACGTTTGGACGGGATTCGTAAATAATACCGATGACACCAAAAGGAACCCGCATCTGGCCGATCATCAGACCGTTAGGGCGTTTTTTCATGGACAGGATCTCCCCGATGGGGTCATCCAGTGTCACGATCTGTTCCAGGCCTTCGGCCATGGCATCGATGCGGGCGGGATTTACCATCAATCGGTCTAAAAGCGCTTCGGACATGCCGTTTTCTCTGCCTCGCTGCAGATCCTGCGCATTGGCTGCAAGGATCATATCGATAGACTGGCGCAGCGCTTTGGCTGCCTCCAGCAGAGCTTTGTTTTTCTGTTCACTGGATGCTTTCGCCAGTACCGCAGCGGCATCTTTAGCACGCTGTCCCATTTCTGTCAATGTTGTCATATTATTCCTCCCCATAAATATGGTAATTCGTATCTGTTCAGTACATTCACAGATACGATGTAAAACCCATGAAAGCTATTGATCCGCCAGGCTTTTCACACATCTGGATCATATTCTTTCAATCTCATCCTCAAGTGGTTCGATCTATTCTGAACAATTACCGTAATTATTATCTTTTTCTTTCTCTCAAAAACTCCTCAACTTCGCTCATCCGAGGAATCGAGGGAGCAGCGCCCTGGCGGGATACAGCGATGGAGCTGGCTGCGGAAGCGGTATCGAGAGCCACTTTGATACTGTCTCCCCTTGTAAGACAGGTAAGCAGATATCCACAGAAGGTATCCCCTGCTCCCGTAGTATCCACAGTTGTATTCTTATAAATCTGCTGACGGCAGTACTGCGCATCATCCTGATAACAGGAGCCTTCAGACCCCAGGGTAAGAACCACTCTGGCGCCGGGATATTTTTTGCGGAAAGCCGCCAGTATAGACTCGGGCTCAGTCTCGCCGGTAAGAGCCTCACCCTCGATCTCGTTGACGATAAACAGATCTACCAGTTCCAGCGGGTAGGCTGCAAGGGTCTTCGTAATGGGAGACGGGTTCAGTACCACCTGTGCTTTTGCTTCTTTGGCTTTCTGCATGATATAGGGCACCAGATTGATCTCGTTTTGCATCAGCACAAAGTCTCCCGGTTCCACATTCTTCATGACCTCATCCACAAAATCTTCTGACAGCATATGGTTCGTTCCGGAATAAACGATGATGGCATTCTGGCCGCTATCGCTGACCTGCAGTGCCGTATGGCCGCCGTCCGCATCCAGCTTGCGCAGATACGCCAGCGGAACACCGTTTTCCACAAGACAGTCCTTCAGTATGCCGCCATCTCTGCCGATACAGCCCACATGATATACTTCCGCTCCGGCCCTGGCCAGGGCAATGGTCTGGTTCAGGCCTTTTCCCCCAGGAAAATAGGACAGATTTTCTGCCAGTATGGTCTCTCCTGCCCGGACAAAATCCTGCACCCGGTACACCCGGTCAACATTTAAGGATCCAAAATTAAATATTTTCATCGTCTTCTCCTGTTCTCTGCCATTGTTGACAGCTGTCAGTCCAGATATCTCTTGTTTCTTATATATTCGATAACAGATGTGGAATGTTCAGGGCTTGCCACAAACAGTGTCCCCACTTCTTTGCCGGCCATCACATCCTGTATCACATCCCGACGGGCGGCATTGGCAATGATCATATCCGCTCCCATACCGCAGGCGATCAGCGCTGCAGAAAGCTTGGTCCGCATGCCGCCGGTACCGTAGCTGGTATGAGAGTCTCCCGCTGTACCAAGAATCTCCTCGGTGATCTCCTCCACCAGAGGAATGGGCTTCGCCTCAGGATCTGTATTGGGATCTGCCGTGTACAACGCATCAATATCCGACAGAAGAATCAGAAGATCTGCACCGATCAGTCCGGCCACTACCGCCGAAAGCCGGTCATTGTCACCAAATTCAATCTCCTCGGTGGAAATCGTATCGTTCTCATTTACAATGGGAACGACCCCCATCTCCAGCAGAGCATTAAATGTATTTCTGGCATTCGTGCTGTTTGGCTCGTCCAACACCGTATGCTTGGTAATCAGTACCTGGGAAGCCACATGGCCGTATTCTGAAAAAAGTCTCTGGTACACCATCATCAGACGGGCCTGCCCCACAGAAGCGCAGGCCTGTTTTCTGGCCAGGTCTGCCGGACGCTCCTTCATTCCCAGTGCCTGACGGCCCACGCCAATGGCTCCGGAGGAAACCAGCACCACTTCTTTTCCCTGGTTACAGAGATCACAGATTACCCGCACCAATCGCTCCATTTTATCAAAATTCAAATTTCCGGTCTCCTCTCGGATCAAGGAGGAGGAACCGATCTTGATCACAATCCTTTTTTTATCTTTCAGTTTATCTCTAAGTTCTGCCATAGTGTCTCCTGTAAGTTTTAATCTGTCTGCTACCTGTTCAGTGACTCTGCAGATACCATGCACAGCCCCATAACATCGGATGTGCCAAAAATCACATACTTCAAATCATATATTATCTGCTGAATCAATCTGCAGCGAACAGTTGCAATATCCGCATTATACCATTCACTATATGTAAAGTAAATGAGACATATTCTGCGCTCTCATCGGGAATAATTTTTCCCTACATACGTTTCCACCCAGTGTGAGCATTTACATTTCTTCCATAATACTCTGCAGTCGTTCTATCAGATCCCCCTGCAGATAATACGTTGTTTCAAAATGCAGATACTGCATGGTATTTTTGTCCCACAGCACGCGTATCTGTGGAGGAAATTCCTCATCCCCTTCCCAGAACTGAAACAGTACCGGAAAAAAAGGAAAAGCATCGATCCGGGCTGTTACATCTGCACCGGCCAGCCGGGGACAGATTTCACCCAGTTTTTCACAGGCGTCGGTCAGTTTTGTTACATGGCCGGAAAATTTATCTGCAAATTTTTGAACAAAAAGGTTGGCATCGGGGTTTGCCCCCGCCGCCGCAAAACCACCCACCGGTGTCCACTGCTGCGTCAACAAGGGCATCGCACTGTCTTTATTGTGACATAGCATATCATAGATTGTCATAACCACAGTATAGATCCGACATTCCACAAAGCTGCCATTTTCTTCCTTTTCTATAGCCGCCGTTTTCCGATCGATTCTGTACTGCTGCGAGAGATATGTGATATATATATACCGTTCATCAAACTGCAGATGATATTTTTTTGCCAGCTTTTCCTGATCGTACTGTAAAAAATATGTTCTTCCGATATCCACCTGCCTGTCATAATTGGAACTCATCTTTTTCTACCTTTCTTTTCTCATACTCCAGAAGATTCTGCCTATTCCGCGTTCTCTATTCTCGGCAAATTCCACCGGTAATGGGCCGCCAGATAGCGGATCAGCATCACAACGGCCGCCGAGATCAGCATGGCCGGAAGCTCTCCGAAGAAACGATATACATAAATACAGACCACCGCACCTACAATAGAGGCGCAGGCATAAACATGGCGGACAAAAATATATGGCGGCACCTCAGCCATCATATCCCTTAAAAGTCCACCTCCCACACCGGTGACTGTTCCCAGAAAAGCCAGCAGAAAAGTATTGTCAAGATATCCGGCCTCAATACCCGGCTTTACACCAAAGGCCGTAAAAATCCCCAGACCGATGGAATCCATGATCAGCATGATCCTCTCATACCATTCTCCTGCTTTTCCTTTGAACAGTTCCTGCCGGAAATAAAAAATACAAAAGACTGCCGTCGAAGCTGCCGCCGCTACGATCACATACACCGGATCCCGTAAAGCGGCAGGTACCCTGCAAAGCACCACATCCCGTGTCATACCGCCGCCTACAGCAGTGATCACCCCCAGTACACACACGCCAAAAAGATCCATATGCCGGTGAATGGCCACCATAGCACCTGACGCAGCAAAAGCAATGGTCCCTGCAATTTCCATAAACAAAAAAATCAATGAATGAATATCCATACTTTCCCTCATTTCGCGTTTTCTCCACTATAGCATTTTTACCCTTCAAAGTTAACCCCCGGAATGGCTTTTTCTACTGTTCTTTCACGCGCCCATCTTTTCGTTCACTTTAATAAAAATATTCAGACTTTTTGTATGAGATGATTTGACAGAACAAATGCTGTGTGTTATGTTTGTGGAAGTACACAAACCGGAAGTTTTTTCCGGATTTTTATTCGCTTAACAGGAGATTTTTCATGAAAAAAACATTACCGGATCTCGATTCCTACTATTTTCACCTGAGTTCTCAGATTCTTTACGATACCTTTGACGATTCCTCTTTGGACATTTTGTCCTATAACGAGACCGGCTCTTTGCGTCTGGACGGCGTACGTCTTTACCAGAAACATAAGATCCTTCATGCCAACTATGTTTACGTGCTGCAGGCCTCCCAGTGTGATGAAGAATTGTCCAAATATATGGATATCTGCTTTCTGATTGCTCTCTGTTTGATCCCAGCTGTACAGTGCTGATGGTTGGCCGGGAAAAAGATCTTCCGGAGATCATCAATCTGGCTCAGCAGACTTTTGAGCGCTACAGTAATTGGGATCTGCAGCTGCATCTGGCCATGAATGCAGAAAATCCGCTGGAGGATATGCTGAGTGCCAGCCTGGACATTTTTCACAATCCGCTGTTTATCCATGATACCAACTATTACATACTGGCCTGTCCCCGTCAGGTTCCCGGTATGCCCGTATGGGAGCGGGACAAACGCACCGGCCGGCTGATGGTACCTTTGACGCTGATCCATGATTTCAAATTTGAGATGGAAAATGCCAGCAAGCTCCCCTCCCCAAATATGGCTGCCTATACCCGTGACTCTCAGGGATACCGCATCATGCTGCGCAGTCTATTTATAGGTGACAACTACGAAGGCAGTCTCTGTGTGGACGAGCTGCAGTCCGCATTTTTACCGGGTATGCATGAAGCATTGGAGTATCTGTCCACCCTGATCGAGCTTTGCCTGATTAACCGTAATGTATTTCGCACCGATATGGGCAACGATCCCCGGCAGTTTCTCACGGATATGCTGAATAAGGAAACGCCGGATATCAACAAAGTCCAGGATTTTCTGGTCTATCAGGGCTGGGACAGAAATGACCGGTATCTTTGTCTTCGTCTGGAAGCCGGAGCCAACACCGACCAGATGCACTCCGCTATGGCTACTCTCGGCCATATCGAGCTGCAGATCCCTGACGGGTGTGCTTTTATCTATGAACAGGGGATCGCCGTATGTGTCAATTTAAGCACCAAAGATTCCTCTGCGCCGGAGGTCGTCAGTGATCTGGCTATTATTCTCCGGGAAGGACTGTTTAAAATGGGTGTCAGCACAGAGATACGGGATTTTCTCTATTTTCGCCAGAGTTATCTCCAGTCCTGTGCAGCTTTGCGGCTTGGACAAAAAAGTGGCACTACGGACTGGTGTTATCGTTTTGATGACTATATGCTGGAGTATGTTATGGAGCGGAGTACGCAAAAGATTTCTCCGAAGCTTTTGTGTTCTCCGAAGCTTAGGCTTCTGAAGCAGTATGATGAGAAGAATCATACGGAGTTGTATCATACGCTGCAGGTCTATCTTACGCTGGAGAGGAATGTGCTGCAGACGGCTAATAGTCTGTTTATTCATCGAAGTACGTTGTTTTACCGTCTGGACCGGATCCAGAAGATTGCGAAAACGGATCTGGAAAATCCGAAGGAGAGGCTGGCATTGCAATACTCTTTTGCTCTCATGGACATGGTTAAAGATCCGGAATCTTGAATCATTTTGGCTATAATTCGAAGGGCAGTGTCCGTCAAAAGGGCGGGCCTCCCAGGTATATACATAACCCTCGTGCTCCTGCTGCGCTCGCTTCGAGCCTGTAGTCTCGAAGTCGTGCTCGCTAAAGT
>CALZMS010000049.1 GCA_945788595.1 uncultured Lachnospiraceae bacterium | reverse complement strand
TCGGATCAAGTTTTAACAGCCTTGCCTGACTTTTATAATCGCTATGTTTCTTGATGCTTTCCTGAATCTCCGCGGTTACGTCGAGATCTTTTTCATAATAAGCTTTCATCACAAACATGGCCATTTCCGGATACTGCCGCATCAGCGCTGCCTTGGCCTGCAGACCGCGGTACATCATCTCAAACACATCCGCCTGATCATAGCACTCGTATTTCTCTATATATTCCAGAGTCATCTTTGCTGCGTATTCCCACAGAAACAGATACAGATCCTTTTTATTATGAAAATAATGGAACAGCAGGGATTTGCTGATTCCCGCCGCCTCCGCGATTTCCCGGACAGGACTCTTTTTATAGGAATTCTGCGCAAATATCCGAAAACCGGCATTGATGATCGTGTACTGTTTTTCCTGCGGCAGGGCAAAAAACTTATCGTTCATGCGGTGCCTCCTTTCGTAGACCGCTTCGGTCAATCCTTACTTTTATTATATCCCGTTGACCGTTTTTGAGAAGACCCCTGATAAAAAATCCAAAATGACTCCTCCAGGTACTGCTTTCTTTATTTTGAATAAAAAATGATATCTTTTGCGCTCTGGTTTTCCATGATTTCCAATTTACACTGACACATCATCCAGAGTTTTTCTTGATATTTGTAAAATTATCTCTTTTTATGAGTTATTTTAATAAAATCGCACGTATAGTACAATAGGAGAAAAACACATCACATAATTGTTCATAACAGGCCGGATCGCTTACCGATGCGGCCGTAAGAAAAGGAGCCCCACCCATGACTGACCAGGAACTTCTCTTCCTGCTGGAGCACGATCCGGAAGCCGGCATACATGAATTGATGCAACTGTACGGCGGCGCAGTGTATACCATCTGCAAAAACTTTCTGACCGACTGTCCGGAATCGGACATTGAAGAGGCAGTGGCCGATACCTATATCCATTTCTGGAAATACAGAGACCGCTTTGTGCCGGACGAAATTCATTCCCTCAAAAGCTATCTGTATGCCATCGCCAGAAACGCGGCCCGAGACAAACGCCGCGCATTACATAAACAGCCCTGTTTTTCTCTCGAGGAAATTTCTCTCGACGTCCCATCCGAACTCAATGTGGAATCCTCCTACGAAAAGCAGCGAAACAAAGAGATTCTGCACGAATGTCTGCAGCATATGACCGAACCGGACAGAAGTATTTTTATCTACCGCTATTTTTATGGATATAAGATCAGACAGATTGCAGAATTCATGAAACTACCACAGAAAAAGGTAGAAAACATTCTCTTTCGCGGAAAAGAAAAACTGCGGACAGCACTGACGAAAGGAGGAATCTGCCGTGACAATTAATATGGATGAATTATTTGAAGATATCTATATGGACGAAGCATTGCCCCTTCAGGAGACAATGACCGATGAGCAGCAGCAGCGAATCGAAAGCCAGATCCTGTCCGCCATCCGCCAGAGCTCTCCCGCAGCCCCAACGCCCGCCGCGAGAAAAAAACTCCATCCCAAAAGATTTCTGGTGCTGGTGCTGGCGGCAGCCCTGCTGATGGGCTTTGGTGTAATGACCAGCGCCGCCCGCTACAATGACTGGGATATTGCCCTGATGGAGTTTATGGGTCTGGATAACGCAGATACCCTGCAGTGGTCTGATGGAACTGTGCAGATCGATGCCACTTCCCTCTGCAGTGGCACAGAATACTCTTCTGATTCCAAAGGAACCGTACAGCCCCTGAGAATAACTGCAGTTTCTTCCATTGGAGATAAAAATGCCGCCTACATCCGGTTCGATACAGACTATCTGTTTCCAGAAGGTTATAATTCCGAATGCGATTACATTCTCCCCGGAAACATGAGCACAAATGTCTACGCCAAAAATCCGGCAAAGGATCCCCGGATCACCACCTGCGGCACAACTTTTACCTGCATGGAGAATGACGGAAAGCTCTCCTTTATGCTTTATATCTGCGGCTGTCCAAAGATCAATAAAAGTTATGTGCAGGTAAACTTTGAGGATCTGTATCTTTACCATGATGGTTCCGACGAAACGGCAGATACCTCCGAAGCACCGGAACTGCTTTATAAAGGCGCCTGGTCTCTGGAATGGAAATATGCTTATCGTTCTAACGTGAGAATTTCTCACAAAATGGTTAATTTAAATCTGAACGGCACCAGCTGCTGGCTCACCCGGATCGAAGTATCACCCTTGGGCATCCGCCTGAAAGGTTTTGTCAATCCGCTGCACCGTGTGTCCGAAGCGGTCTGGATGGACATAGACAAAATCACGTATAAAGATGGTCGGGTACTTGAAGTTAATGGAGGCAGCTCTTCCGGAAGAACCACCAACGGCATTTTCCTGGAGAGCTACTGTGGAACGGATGTGATTGGGGAAGTGCTGCAGGTGGATGAGATAGAGAGTATTACCGTAGGCGGCGTAACTTTAAAGCTATAGTATAACATTTACCATAATGACAGGAAGTATCGACAAACGTCTGCTTTGTAATACTTCCTGTTCGCCTATATGGTATTAATCCTGCAAATAAAATAAAGTTCAGTTATGGATGCTAATAAAAATTTCTTAAGAACACATGAAGTTCCTTGTCAGCCGCCTTTAAAATACTGTATACTGTTGAAACTAACAACACAAGATAGTCCGGATATCAGCTTCCGGAAGAAGGAGCATTAAATGTTATCTTTATTATTTGGCATATGTATGATTTTGGTATTTGGTAAGCTTTTGATTTTTGGTATCAAAGCCGCCTGGGGAATTTCAAAGCTCATTTTGACTATCGTACTGCTGCCGATCAGCCTTATTCTGCTGGTGGTAGGTGGACTGATGTCCTTGGCGTTTCCTATTTTGATCATAGTGGGAATTATCTCTCTGTTTTCTTCCCGGGCATAATTATTCTGTCCCGGTTTAAATCACGAAACAGCAATAGCCCACTCAACCATTTACGGATATGCCTTGCAGCAAAAGTTCGTCGGATGAAAAACTTTCCAGTAAAGTAAAAACCAGTGCCGGTTCCTTTTATGGAATAGGCACTGGTTTTTTCATTCCCATTAGCTAAATCTGCAGATTTATTGCATACTTAAAAGAAATAATATCTTTTGATACCGTTTGTTTATAGGCCTGCTCATTATGCATAAAAGAAACTATCTCTTGCTTACTCATCTGGCCAAGTTTTTCGATTACAATATCCATAATATTTTCATCTTCTTTACTCAAAAATGGATATTCACAGACCCCATACAAGGAAAAATAATATGCATTTGTTTCCCCCATATCAACTTCCTCGCAGGGAACTCCCAACAAATCAATGATTATTTCATGCGCAACCGGCACTGCCCCCATTGGCAAAGCCTGGTAGACTAATCCACTTATGGAAAAACCTCTCCTTTTGTAGGAAAGCGCGTCTGCATACCACATAAGTTTCATAAGTTTTACCTTGTACAAAAAATTCACCTTTGATGATGCTGCAAAATATCTTATCATATCTACTACTTTATCTAAAGAGAGCTCCGCATTTCCATGATACATCCTGTTCCCCTGAAATTTTGCATATTTTGCCTCTATTACCTTTCGCAAATACATATCCTGTTCTTTTTCATAAAGTTTGGTCGCTATGGCATAATATTTACGGTAGGACTCCGGTAACAAATTCTTTTTTGCTTCTTTCAATAGTTCCAGAAACCATTCCGGATCCTGATCCAGCTTTTTCAGAATCGTATCGTGTGCTTTGTCCTGCACCTGATGGCTCTCATATCTGGTAACGGTTTTTTCTCCCCATCCTAAAAGAGCACACAAATCCCTCTGGCTAATTCCATATTTTTCACGAATGCCAGTAATTTCTCCGGACGTAAGAAGGCCCAGCTCTTTTCTATAGCTATCCTTCATGGCAATATCATTTGACTGTATCTGTGCCTCATTCATGTACAGTTCCTCAGCCATATCGCAGTATAAATATGTGGCTTCGTACTTAACTTTAACATTTTTGAATGTGGATGTTTCCTGCATAAGAACTGTCTTCACTTCATGCATTTCCATACAACAGGTGCACAAACGTTTTTCTACATGTATAATTTTCATCTCCATGGAAGCACCTCCTTAATTTTTTCTATAGGGAAACATCTCTGCAGTAAATGCTTTTTCTGCAAAATGACATGACGAAAGTTGTGACCTCACCATACATCCCTAACAATTCTACTCTGATTTTAATGTATACATCCTCTGAACCATTATAGACTTTTCCAAATTCCCTCATCTCACTTTTTCTTGGAAAACGGATATCTTTGACGGTCTGCATATAATCCTCTACTGAAAGTGTTAATAATTCTCTCTTTAACGCTTCCAATGGATTTTCGTTGGGAAAAAGTGCATGAACAGTGTATTGATTCGTGTATTTCTCCTCTCTCTGCGCATCCACTAACCGACGTGCCTGGAACTCTATTTTTGCTCCATGGTCAAGGGCATATTTTAAGTTCTGAAGATATGCTTTAACCTCTGTTTCACTTTCAATTCTCGATATTCTATCGTTTGTCAAAATTCCAGCTCCTTAAAGGTATCAATTGATACCTTTATCATAAATTCATTTTTGTACTTTGTCAATCCTTCAACATACTAAAACAAACTTTTTGTTTTTATGACGAACTCTGATATCAATAATCCAAGAATGATAAAAGGCCGTTATAAAACAAATTTCTCTGTTTTATAACGGTCTTCTTTATTTTTTATGTATCTCATAATAAAAGATATACTGCTGCATCACGCCCCGGAATCCTTTATACCGCTGATTCGGAAAGCCTCTTCGGTAATGCGCGTCCAGAGCCTGCCGGATATGGGTGTCCACAGGAAAAGCATCCAGATGATGCAGGGAAAACAGACAGATACAGTCTGCCACCTTTTCTCCCACGCCGTAGCATTTCAGCAGCTCTTCACGGGCTTTTCGGTAAGGCATAGTCCCAATCCTATCCAGATTAATCTCCCCACACACCACAGCCCGGGCTGTCCGTACCACATATTTACTGCGATAGCCCAGATTGCAGACCATCAGAGCATCCTCCGCAAGGCCAGCCAGCACCTCAGGCTCGGGAAATCCATAATATACGGTACCGTCAGCTGCTATGCATTTTTCCCCATACACTTCGCAGATCAGATCTATGCAGTGATGAATCCGCTTGATATTGTTCTGCTGGGAAATCAAAAACGTGACGATCATCTCCCAGAGATCCTGTTTCAATATTCTCATGCCCTCCGCCATGTGGGCGGCCTGCAGCATATAGGTGTCTCTCGGATTGATGCTTTCCAGATACCGGCCGTAATCGTTGTTCAGATCAAAATACGCTTCCCAGAAACTGCCAAATTCCTCCTGGCTGCAGTCAAAATACGTCTGTCCATCCTGCTGCCACAGCCGCAGATAATGATTTCGGGCGATCACTTCATATGTCCCCTCCGGCAGCTTTTTCATCCGGAAACACTGGCCGGATTCACAGATCTGATCCAGGTCAAAGTGGTCTGTCTGTATTTTTATCATTTTGTTCCATCTACCTTTAACCCTTACAGAATATCAATATACTCCCCGGACAGTGCCTTATTCATACTCCGCACAGCACAGAACTTACCACACATACTGCAGGTCTCGCTGTGATCGTCCTCCGGACTTCTGTCGTCACGGATGGCTTTGGCAGTTTCCGGATCAAGGGCACAGGCAAACTGTGCGTCCCAGTCAAGATTTCTTCTGGCATCTGCCATCTTATCGTCAATATCTCTGGCTCCCGGGATTCCCTTGGCGATATCCGCCGCATGGGCAGCGATCTTGGAAGCGATAATACCCTGCTTTACATCCTCCACATTCGGAAGAGCCAGATGCTCTGCCGGCGTTACATAGCACAGGAAAGCCGCACCGTTCATGGCCGCCACCGCGCCGCCGATAGCACTGGTGATATGGTCATAACCGGGTGCAATATCCGTTACCAGCGGTCCCAGTACATAGAAGGGTGCTCCCATACAAATGGTCTGCTGTACTTTCATATTTGCCGCAATCTGGTCTAACGGCACATGACCCGGACCTTCCACCATGACCTGTACATTATGAGCCCAGGCACGTTTTGTCAGCTCACCCAAACGGACAAGTTCCTCAATCTGACATACATCCGTTGCATCTGCCAGACAGCCGGGACGGCAGGCGTCTCCGAGAGACACCGTCACATCGTACTCCTCGCAGATATCCAGGATCTCATCATAATATTCGTAGAACGGATTTTCCTCTCCCGTCATGCTCATCCAGGCAAAAACAAGGCTGCCTCCGCGGCTGACGATATTCATTTTCCGTTTATGTTTTCTGATCTGTTCAATGGTTTTTCTGGTAATTCCGCAGTGCAGCGTCACAAAATCCACGCCGTCCTGGGCATGCATGCGGACAACGTCAATAAAATCCTTTGCGGTCAGCGTAGCCAGATCTCTCTGATAATGGATCACGCTGTCGTACACCGGTACGGTTCCGATCATGACCGGACATTCATGGGTCAGCTTCTGCCGGAAGGGCTGTGTATTTCCGTGGCTGGAAAGATCCATAATGGCTTCCGCACCCATATTTACGGCGCTCATGACCTTTTCCATCTCGATGTTGTAGTCCTTGCAGTCTCTGGATACACCCAGATTGACATTGATCTTGGTTCGCAGCATGCTGCCGACGCCTTCCGGATTCAGGCAGGTATGGTTTTTGTTTGCCGGAATGGCCACCTTGCCTTCCACTACCAGTTTCATCAGCGCCTCGCAGGACATACGTTCTTTTTTCGCAACAGCTTCAATCTCAGGTGTTACGATT
>CALZMS010000048.1 GCA_945788595.1 uncultured Lachnospiraceae bacterium | reverse complement strand
CTGATCGGCACCATCGAAACAATCATCGGAGAAAAAAAGATTCCCTCTGCCAACACCACCCCTGAATCCCATCTGATTCAGAAATATTTCGCAGAGATGGTAGAAGAAGGCTGCGACTGCGTAGTTATGGAAGTGTCCTCACAGGGACTGATGCTGCACAGAACAGCAGGAATCACTTTCGATTTTGGTATTTTTACCAATATAGAGCCCGACCATATCGGACCAAATGAGCATGCAAGCTTCGAAGAATATCTGGAATGTAAAAGCCGCCTGTTAAAACAGTGCCGTATCGGTATTGTCAACAGAGACGACGAACATTTTGATAAGATCATCAAAGGCCATACTTGTACTCTGGAAACCTATGGTTTTGGAGAAAAAGCGGATCTCAGAGCTACGGATGTACACATGGTAACCAGAGGCGGAAGTCTTGGCATTGCCTATAAAGCTGCAGGACTGATGGATCTAAATGTAGAAATCGATCTTCCGGGAAAATTCAGTATATATAATTCCCTGACAGCCATTGCCATCTGCCGCCACTTTAATGTTTCGGTTGAAAATATAGTAAAAGCTCTCAAAAATGCTAAAGTTAAAGGCCGCATTGAAATGGTGCATGTATCAGATGAATTCACACTGATGATCGATTATGCCCACAATGCCATGTCATTGGAGAGTCTTTTGACTACACTGCGCGAGTATCATCCCAACCGGCTTGTATGCCTGTTTGGCTGCGGCGGAAATCGCTCCAGAGACCGCCGCTTTGAAATGGGTGAAGTGTCCGGAAAACTGGCCGATCTGACCATTATCACTTCTGATAATCCGCGGTTCGAAGAACCGCAGGCCATTATCGAAGATATCAAGATCGGTATAGGAAAGACCGACGGCAAATACGTGGAGATTCCGGACCGGAAGGAAGCCATTGCCTATGCCATTCACCATGGACAGCCCGGGGATATTGTCGTTCTGGCCGGAAAAGGGCATGAGGATTATCAGGAGATCAAAGGGGTAAAATATCCTATGGATGAAAGAGTCCTTATTCAGGAAATCCTGGATGAAGACAGCGCACGGGGAGAATAAACGGGTTACAGCCCTCGGCTGTGCCCGAAAATGTGCAGATACGGGGGAGGAACATGAAATACGCGGATGTGATTGTGGATATTTCTGCCGAACAGCTGGACAGACATTTTCAGTACAGAATCCCGGCAGCACTGGAAAACAGTGTGTATCCGGGAGTTCAGGTAGAGATTCCCTTTGGCGCCGGAAATAAAGTGATCCGGGGATATGTAGTGCAGATTACAGATCAGCCGGACTATGATCCGAAAAAGATAAAAGAAATTCGTGCTCTGTGTGAGCAAAGTGAAACAGTGGAAAGCCGTATGATGGAGCTGGCTGGCTGGATCAGAAAAACTTATGGCTGCACTATGCTGCAGGCCCTGCGGACTGTGCTGCCGATACGACAGAAAACAGAACGTCATGCAAAGAAAAAAATAATACGGACAGCGGAAGGCGATGAGATTTTATCACGCATACAGGAGGAAAACAGGAAAAATCACAAAGCAAGAGAAAGGTTTCTGTGTTATCTTCTGGAACACGAAGAGACAGAGTATTCCGCTTGTGTCAAAGAACTTAAATTAAATGCAGGGATTCTCAAAGCCTTTGAAAAAGAAAATATAATCCGCATAGTAGACATGTCAGCTTCTGTGCCCATGAAGATTTCAGGACAACATAGAGATCTGCCCATTCTTACCTCTGAGCAAGTGAAAGCACTGAAAGAAATCCGGGAAGAGTGGAAGTCACCAGACCCGCGCCCTGTACTTTTGCAGGGAATCACCGGAAGCGGCAAGACTATGATCTACATGCATTTGATCGAGCAGATACTGCGTGAAGGAAGACAGGCGATTCTTCTTGTTCCGGAAATCGCGCTGACCTATCAGAATGTAGAACGATTTTGCCAGTGCTTTCAGGATAAAGTGGCCATTCTGCATTCCCGTCTGTCTGCCGGTGAGAAAGCTCAGCAGTTTGAACGGGCGCGAAACGGCAGCGCTTCTATTATGATCGGTCCACGATCAGCGCTCTTTGCTCCGTTTCCGAATCTGGGACTGATTATTGTGGATGAAGAGCAGGAAACTTCCTATCACAGTGAGAAAACACCTCGCTATCATGCCCGGGAAACGGCTGTGGAGAGAGGTAAGCTTGAGAATGCATACGTTGTTTTGGGTTCAGCCACCCCTTCTCTGGAAGCTTCCTGGCGCTGTGAACAGAGGCTTTACAAAAAAGTAGAATTAAACAGCCGTTACGGCCGTCATGGGCTCCCTACGGTATATATCACGGATATGCGGGAAGAACTGAAGGCGGGCAATCGCTCCGTATTCAGCAGGCAGCTTCTGACATCTCTCAGAGAATGTCTGGACAGAAAAGAACAGGCGCTTTTGTTTTTGAACAGAAGAGGGTATGCCGGGTTTATTTCCTGCCGTATGTGCGGGTACGTCATCAAATGCCCGCATTGCGACGTGTCCATGACGATGCACAGAGACGGCCGGCTTGTCTGTCATTATTGCGGGCGCAGCAAAAGTCCGGTCAATATCTGTCCATCCTGCGGTTCCCCCTATATCAGTGCTTTCCGGGCGGGGACGCAGCAGATAGAAGAGATGCTGCATAAAGAATTTCCGGAAGCCAGGATCCTCCGGATGGATATGGATACGACCCGGCATAAGAATGACCACGAAGAAATCGTCAGAGCCTTTGGTGAACATCAGGCAGACATTCTGATCGGCACGCAGATGATCGTTAAGGGACATGATTTCCCGGAAGTGACACTGGTAGGTGCTCTGGCGGCGGATATGTCACTGTTCTCCGCAGATTACAGGTCCGCGGAGCGAACCTTTCAGCTTTTGACTCAGGCTGTAGGCCGGGCTGGACGGGCAGAAAAGGCAGGATGCGCAGTGATACAGACGTATCATCCGGAGCATTATGCTATAGAGGCTGCTGCTGTTCAGAATTATGGACAGTTTTATCAGCAGGAGATCGGATACCGTGAACTGATGGGATATCCGCCAACCAGCTCCATGCTGGCCATTCATGTCAGTTATACGGATGCTGACCGGCTGGAGATGGCCATGATGTATCTGAAACGTTTTCTGGAAAGAATTGCACACAGAGCAGAGGTTCAGATCATAGGCCCTGCAGATGAGGCAGTGGCAAAGATCAACGATATGTACCGCCGGGTGATCTATATCAAAGGCAAGGATGAGCAGTTTTTAAAGATCCTGCGGGAACAGACGGAACATTATATAGAAATCAATAAAGGCTTTGATGCCATGTATATACAATACGATTTAAATGCATAGAGGAGGACGTTATGGCAATCAGAAATATTCGGGTGATGGGAGACAGAGTACTGACAAAGGTCTGCCGTCCCGTAGAACAGATGACAGATAAGATCAGCACATTGATCGGAGATATGTTTGATACTATGTATGATGCCTGTGGTGTAGGATTGGCCGCGCCTCAGGTAGGTATTCTGAAAAGGATCGTTGTGATCGATGTGGGAGACGGAGACGCTTATTGTCTGATTAATCCTGAGATTGTGGAAACATCAGGCAGTCAGACCGGTGATGAAGGCTGTTTAAGTGTACCGGGAAAAGCCGGTAAGGTGACCAGACCGGACCATGTGGTCGTTCGTGCTCTGGATGAAAATATGGAACCTATTGAGGTGACAGGAGAAGGGCTTCTGGCCAGAGCCATATGCCATGAATGTGAACATCTGGATGGTATTCTGTATGTAGAGCATGTAGAAGGCGAGCTTCATGATGTTTCTTACGATGAGGAGGATGCCTTTGACGAGATCGATGAACTGATCGAAAAATAAGGCAGGAAGCAGGTGAAAAAGATGAAAGCTGTATTTATGGGAACACCGGATTTCGCGGTAGGTGCCTTAAAAAGACTGGCTGAGGATGGTCATGAGATCCTGGCAGTGATTACGCAGCCGGATAAACCGCAGGGCCGTAAAATGGTGCTGACACCGCCTCCGGTTAAAGAAGAGGCACAGCGCCTGGGGCTGGAAGTATATCAGCCAAAGCGGGTGCGTGATCCGGAATGTGTGGAATATATAAAAAGTCTTCACCCGGAGGTGATCATCGTGGCGGCTTTCGGGCAGATTATCCCGAAAGAGGTTCTGGAGCTGCCGGAATTTGGCTGTCTGAATATTCATGCCTCTCTGCTTCCGAAATATCGGGGAGCGGCACCGATCCAGAGAGCGATCATAGATGGAGAAAAAGAGACCGGTGTAACGATGATGCGTATGGATGAAGGTCTGGATACCGGTGATATGCTGACAAAAGTCGTTGTACCTATTGAAGAGGATGAGACGGGCGGAAGCCTGTTTGACAAGCTTAGTGCAGCAGGCGCACAGTTGATGAGCGAGACTTTGCAGAAGCTTATGGTGGAGGATATTCCTGGCGAAAAACAGCCAGAAGAGAGTCCGACACCATATGCTGCTATGATCCGCCGGGAGGATGGAAAAATCGACTGGCAGATGTCGGCCGTCAGACTGGAACGGCTGGTTCGCGGACTTTCCCCCTGGCCGGGATGTACCGCTCGTCTGCATGGAAAACAGCTGAAGGTGTGGAAAGCAAGAGTCTGCAGTGAAAACTCCGGTCAGAGTGCCGGCAGTGTATGCGGTACAAAAACGGATGCGCTGTGCGTACAGACAGGTGATGGAATCCTGGAACTCCTGGAGCTGCAGCTGGAGGGCAAAAAGCGGATGGATGCCGCGACATTTTTGAGAGGCTGCAAGGTCGAGACAGGAACAATGCTGCTCTGATCCGGCAGTACATCTGTGTAGGTATGGCAGTTATACAATATTTTCAGATACAGAGAGGGGGAGTATAGATGGCACAGGTAAGCCTGACTCGTGAGTTGGTCATGCAGATGCTGCTTTCTGTCAGTCAGGAAGAACAGTACAGCCATCTGGTACTGCGGGAAACACTGGAGAAATATCAGTTCCTTCCCAAGCAGGACAGGGCTTTTATAACCCGGGTCTTTGAGGGGACGATCGAAAATCGCATACAGATCGACTACTGGGTGGATCAGATATCCAGTGTGAAAGTAAATAAAATGAAACCGGCAATTCGCGAAATTATCCGGAGTGCCGTTTATCAGATCGTATATATGGACAGTGTGCCGGATTCCGCAGCCTGCAATGAGGCTGTCAAGCTGGCACAGAAAAAAGGTTTTTACAGTCTTAAGGGATTTGTGAATGCCGTTCTTCGTAATCTCAGCAGAACAAAGGATAGCCTTCCGATGCCGCCGCGGGAAATAATAAAATCTTTTCTGTCTGTGAAATATTCGATTCCGGAATGGCTGGTCGAAAAATGGATCCGTGTTTATGGAGAAGAAATTACAGAAAGAATACTGAAGGATTTTCTCAGAGAACGTCCTACGACTGTCCGGGTCAATACGTTTTGTTCGGATGTGGAAATGACTTTGCGTATGCTGAGGGAAGATGGCGTAACGGTGGAAAAAGCGCCTTATGTCGACACGGCATATGATATTTCCGGATTTGACTATATTCCGGGACTAAGGGCTTTCCGGGAAGGCAGGATTCAGGTGCAGGATGTCAGCTCCATGCTGGTAGCTGTCTGTGCGAACCCCCAAAAGGGAGATACTGTTCTTGATATTTGCGCGGCACCGGGAGGAAAGAGCCTTCATATGGCAGATCTTCTGCAGGGCACGGGAAATGTGCAGGCCAGAGATCTGACAGAATATAAGACCGGTCTGATCCAGAAGAATATTGACCGGTGCGGTGTGGTCAATGTGGAAGCCATCCGCCAGGATGCCACCATATTTGACCGTAAAAGTGTGGAACAATTTGATATTGTGCTGGCGGATGTTCCCTGCTCCGGGCTAGGCGTGATCGGTAAAAAAACAGATATCAAATACAGAATGGATCCGGATAAAATCCGGGATCTGGTGCAGCTGCAGAGACAGATCCTGCATAATGCCGCCGCTTACGTGAAACCGGGCGGGGTTCTGATGTACAGTACCTGTACGATCTGTGAGGAAGAAAACCAGGAAAATGTAAAATGGCTGACAAAGCATTATCCTTTCCACGCGGAAAGTCTGGATCCTTATCTGCCGCCGCAGCTTCGCAGTGATCTGACGCAGTGGGGAATGCTGCAGCTTTTGCCGGGAATTCACAAAACAGACGGATTCTTCCTGGCAAGACTGAAAAAGGAGGAAGACGATGGACTGGGATTGTAAATCTATGCTTCCGGAAGAACTGAAGGATCTGACAGTTCAGATGGGAGAAAAACCTTTCCGGGCCGCACAGCTTTTTGGCTGGCTCCACGAAAAGAATGTATGTACTTATGATGAAATGACCAATCTTCCGGCTTCTTTTCGGCAGCAGCTTGAAAAAGAGTACCCGTTGGTAACACTGGAATGTGTACAGATGCAGGTGTCAAAGCTGGATGGAACCCGAAAATTCCTTTTCCGTCTGGAGGACGGCCATGTGGTAGAGAGTGTATGGATGGAATATCATCATGGCAACAGTGTCTGCATTTCTACGCAGGTAGGCTGTAAGATGGGCTGCCGCTTCTGTGCTTCCACACTGGATGGCTGGATCCGTAATCTGAAACCTTCGGAGATGCTGGAACAGATCTATCAGATCCAGAGAATCATGAATGACAGAGTTTCCAATATCGTGCTGATGGGAACAGGAGAGCCCATGGATAACTATGACAACTTTGTGAAGTTCATCCATATGCTGACTGATGAACATGGTTTACATATCAGTCAGAGAAATGTAACTGCATCTACCTGCGGCATTGTTCCCAATATGAAGCGTCTTGCTGAAGAAGGTTTTCAGATCACTCTGGCATTGTCTTTACATGGATCCAGCCAGGAAA
>CALZMS010000047.1 GCA_945788595.1 uncultured Lachnospiraceae bacterium | reverse complement strand
CACAAAATTATGAAATATTTTAGAGTGTATAATCACACTTTTATATTGGCAGATGAGTGGGATATTTATAAAACGTAAAAATGAGATTTAAATTGTCATCCAGAGTGAAATCCCGCTCTTTTTTTAAAGAAGACTTTATTATCCTTGATTTCTCCTCACCACAGTAAACTCTTTCTCTGAAGAAAAATAATCCTCCAATCCCTCAGAAATCGTCATCTCTCCACTGTCCTCGATCAAAATCACCTCAAAATCCTCCGCATGCTCCTGCCAGTAAGCCAAAGCCTTATCCTTTCCCATGACAAACAGTGCCGTGCTGAGAGCATCCGCAAGAGTGCCGTCTTCGCTTACAATGGTCACGCTAGCCAGACCGTTCTCCGCCGGATATCCGGTAGCCGGATCCAGGATATGGTGATATCGTTTTCCATCCTGCTCAAAATACCGTTCATACGCTCCGGAAGTGATCACCGCCTGATCCTGTATTTCCAGAATTCCTGCATACTCCTGACCATCCTCGGAAAAAGGATCCTCTATGGCCACCCGCCATTTACTGCCATCGGTTTTAACACCGAGGGTCTGCACATTGCCGCCGAGAGAAACGATGGCGGAGGTAATATTATAGGAAGTAAAAATATCCATCAGTCTGGAAGAAGTATAGCCTTTAGCAATAGCCCCCAGATCGATGCCCATCTGCTGCGGAAGCTTTACCTCTCCTGAATTGTTGTCAAGCGAGATTTCATCCACATCCATACAATTTAAAAGAGCCACCAGTTCATCCTCTTCCGGCACCCGGTATTCCCCACTGGTAAATCCCCAGGCTTCCATCAACGGATATACCGCAATATTCAAAGCTCCCTCTGTACTTTTATACAGCTCTTTGCTCCGGCTGATTAATTCACAGGTTTCCCCCGACACCAATGCTGATTTATCTGCATTCAGTCTGGCAATATCGCTGTCCGCATTTCCCACACTGAAAAGAGCATCCAGACGGTTGATTTCCACTTCTGCCGCCTCCACAGCCTCCTCTGCATTGTCACCATAAGTCGTAACCGTCATGACCGTATCCATGGCAAAAATTTCCCGGCTGCAGGAATCTGCCGTTTCCGACGCCTCATCTTTTTCCATAGGGAAAAACTTTGCGCAACCTGTAAGCATACCCGTAACAAGCATCAGTCCTATGGCAGCTATTATTTTATAATTTCTGTCTTTTTTCACGTAAAATCCTTTCTCAATATGACAATCCTTTTCGTAAATATACAATATCTTCGCATATTTCACCCATTATCAGCAGTATATACCCGTACTCTGCTCCAAACAAGTCATTCTGTCCTTCCATTTTTCTCTTGACATTTTCACTTTTCGCGCTAAAATGGTTCAAAAAAGAACTTTCCGAATAAAGGAGATACCATGCAGTTCTGGACAGACCAAAAACTAATTTTATCCTTTTATCATCACTGTACCAGACCTGTCTGTGAGCGCTTCGAGCTGACACAGGCAGAGTTTGATATTCTGATGTTCCTGACCAACAATCCGGAATATGATACAGCTGCAGACATCGTGCGTATCCGTCTGCTGACAAAATCCCACGTATCCATGGCCATAAAAAATCTGAAAAAAAGAGGCTTTCTTGCTGCCTCTTTCAATGAGCATAACAAAAAATCCATGCATCTTATGATTCTTCCGGCAGCGCAGCCAGCTGTAGAAGCAGGAAAAGCAGTGCAGAAACTATTTCAGCAACAGCTGTTTAAAGATTTTACCGCTGAAGAAAAACAACAGTATAAGCATATTTTTGAAAAAATATGCCACAACGCCCGCACAGGGATGGCAAAAACATCTGCATAAAT
This sequence comes from uncultured Lachnospiraceae bacterium, assembly GCA_945788595.1. GTDB lineage: Bacteria > Bacillota > Clostridia > Lachnospirales > Lachnospiraceae > UBA11957. Next base: position 5,081 of record CALZMS010000047.1, on the reverse strand, counting down.
TTACGAACTACAATTACCATTAGCGTCCTGAAAGCACGAATGCCGGAACCGCTTCTGTCGTTGTGATACATTATTCTCTTGCTGAATTCTTACCTCAGCGGTGGAATACGCCGGACCACCTCTTTGCTGAGAAGTCCGATCAACAGACCCGCTGCAATACCACTGATCCACAGAACCGGCAGATAGTACAGAAGGCTTCCGGTTTCCAGAACGATCATGGCCACCAGGATCTGCCCCACATTGTGCATGATCCCCCCGGCCACACTGACTGCGGTAATATCAAATCTGCCAAACCGTTTCATCAATATCATGGTAAGGCCGCTTAAGACACCGCCCGCCATACTGTACAGCAGGGAAAACATATTGCCAAAGGTCAAGCCCACCAGCAAGATTCTCAGCACATTGATCAGAACAGCGTCTCTCTCACCGAGACAGTAAAGAGCCGCCAGCACTACCAGATTGGTCAGCCCCAGCTTGATCCCCGGCACCGCAAAAAAAGCCGGGATCTGGGCCTCGATCCAGGACAATACCATAGCTACAGCCACCAAAAGGCCACGCAGAGCTATTTTCTGCGTGGTTTTTCTATCATTTTTCATATATACAATCCAATCCCGTTTTTCTTTATCAGCAGTATATACCCGTTCCCAGATTCCGGCAAGGTAATCTTCTTCATTCTTATTTCCTTATGCTTTTTCCTTCTTGCCCCTCAATATTACTCTCTCCAAACTTTCTCCTCCTCCGTCCCTCAAAATCAGGCAGTCATCTCATTTTCCGGCGCTGTGTCCCCCTCTCTGGATACATCGTAAAGCGAGGGCTGTCAGATTCCTGGCGCGCAGCTGACCCGAAAAACGGGGCATCTGCCGCATACCAGGCGGCAGATGAGGATGCCTGAGCCAGGTTTGCACCAGGCAAACCCGGCGAATGCGTCCGGTACCCGTTTTTCGGGTCAGCTGCACGCCTGGAATCTGCGCCCAAGCGTCCGATGTATCCAGAGAGGGGGACACAGCGCGGGCAAATGAGATGGCTGCCGTCCCAAAAACCATCACACCACAAAAAAAGCGCAGCCGATAGATTTCTCTACCGACTGCGCTGCCAAACCTGCCTTGTTCAATTATCTGCAAACAATATTAATAATCTTACCCGGCACATAAATCTCTTTCACAATATTATCCGTCAGACGATCCTTCACCGCCTCTTTACCAGCAGCCAGCGCATCCTCCTTAGAAGCATCCTTAGCCAGCTTCACCGTAGCACGAACCTTACCATTGACCTGAACACCGATCTCCACAGTATCCTCAACCGTCTTAGCTTCCTCATACTCCGGCCATGTGGTCTCATACAGCATGCCGCCGTAATTCATAATCTCCCACAGTTCCTCAGTAATATGGGGAGCCACCGGATTCAGCAGAGTGATCAGAGTCTTAAACTCATCGCGGGTAACGCTTCCCTTCTTATAGAAATCATTGATCAGGGACATCATAGCCGCAATGGCTGTATTGTATTTCAGATTCTCATAATCACTGGAAACCTTCTTGATGGTCTGATGCATACGGATCTCCAGATCCTTGCTGTAACCTGTCTCGTCAGTCACCATATCCTGCAGCTTCCATACACGGTCCAGGAAACGGCGGCATCCGCGCACACCCTCCTCGCTCCATGCTGCAGAAGCATCAAAAGCACCGATAAACATCTCGTAGGTACGCAGAGTATCCGCACCGAACTCATTGACGATATCGTCCGGATTGACTACATTTCCACGGGATTTACTCATCTTCTCACCGTTGGAACCCAGGATCATACCGTGAGAAGTTCTCTTCTGGTACGGTTCCGGACAGGGCACTACCTTCTCATCGTACAGGAACTTATGCCAGAAACGGGAATACAGAAGATGCAGTGTGGTATGCTCCATACCGCCGTTGTACCAGTCAACCGGCATCCAGTAGTTCAGAGCTTCCTGGCTAGCCAGCTCGTTTTCATTGTTCGGATCTGTGTAGCGCAGGAAATACCAGGAAGAACCTGCCCACTGGGGCATGGTATCTGTCTCACGCTCAGCCGGTCCGCCACAGCAGGGACAAGTGGTCTCCACCCATTCTCTCATCTTGGCCAGCGGAGACTCACCGTTGTCTGTAGGCTCATAATTTTCCACATCCGGAAGCTCCAGCGGCAGCTCGCTCTCATCCAGCGGTACATATCCGCATTTCGGACATTTTACGATCGGAATCGGCTCCCCCCAGTAACGCTGTCTGGAGAATACCCAGTCACGCAGCTTGAAGTTTCTCTTCGGAACTCCAAGGCCTTCTTTTTCCAGCCATTCTACGATGGCCTTCTTTGCTTCCTCGACGGACATACCGGTCAGGAAACCGGAATTTACCAGTGTACCTGTAGCTACATCGGTAAATGCTTCTTTCTCCACATCGCCGCCGGCAATAACCTCAACAATAGGCAGATTAAATTTCTTTGCAAACTCCCAGTCACGGGTATCATGAGCCGGAACAGCCATGATCGCGCCGGTACCGTAGGACATCAGTACGTAATCGGATACCCAAATCGGGATCTCCTTGCCGTTTACCGGATTAATTGCAGACAGACCGTCGATCTGTACACCGGTCTTCTCTTTTGCCAGCTCAGTACGCTCAAAATCAGACTTCTTCGCAGCCTGCTCACGATAAGCTACGATCTCATCGTAGTTTTTGATCTCATCTTTGAATTTATCCAGATACGGGTGCTCCGGAGATACGACCATATAAGTTACACCAAACAGGGTATCCGGTCTGGTTGTATAGATCTTCAGTTTTTCTTCTTTATCCTTCAGGGAGAACTCAACCTCAGCACCGTTGGAACGGCCGATCCAGTTCTTCTGGGATACTTTAACTCTCTCGATATAATCCACGCTGTCCAGATCATCGATCAGCTTGTCAGCGTAAGCTGTGATCTTTAACATCCACTGGCTCTTTACGCGACGGACTACCTCGCTGCCGCAGCGCTCGCAGACACCGTTGACTACCTCTTCGTTAGCCAGACCGCATTTACAGGATGTACACCAGTTGATGGGCATCTCTGTCTTGTAAGCCAGACCGGCTTTGAACAGTTTCAAAAAAATCCACTGGGTCCATTTGTAGTAATTCGGATCTGTGGTATTGATCTCTCTGTCCCAGTCGAAAGAATATCCCAGAGAATGCAGCTGATTTTTAAAACGGGCTACATTATTCTTTGTTACGATCTTCGGGTGGATTTTATTTTTGATGGCAAAGTTCTCTGTGGGCAGACCGAACGCATCCCATCCCATGGGATACAATACGTTGTAACCCTGCATTCTTCTCTTTCTTGCCACGATATCCAGAGCGGTGTAAGGACGGGGATGTCCCACATGAAGACCCTGTCCTGACGGATACGGGAACTCAACCAGTGCGTAATATTTCGGTTTACTGTAATCATCGGTGGCGGCAAAAGCCTTTTTCTCATCCCAGGTCTGCTGCCATTTTTTCTCGATGACCTTCGGATTGTATACCTGACTCATCTTTCTATATCTCCTTTCGCATGCTGCGTGAATATATCATTTTCAGTATTTTGACATACATGTTATACTCTACTCATTTTATGCTGAAAAATCAAGCATTTCTGCCAAAAAATGCGTGGTTTTTTGTGCTTTTTTCAAAATGCATCCAATCGTTTTCATAATTTCCAAAGATTAAATCCTGTTTTCAATCTTATCTGTTTTCTGAATAAAATCAGTTTGTATTTCGGCGTACTATTATAAAAATAATCCTTTAATTTTTATTTTTCATTTGTAAGCTTCTATGATAAAATGCAACTAAAAGGACTGAAGATTATTTCAAAATGCATGCGGCGCATTATGTATATGTCGGTATATTTCATTATTTAACTGCCTGCTTTTTACAGATGTGCTTCACAAAATCACGAATTATGGGAGGATAATCTTATGTATGATGTGCTTGCCTTAGGCGAACTTCTGATCGACTTTACCCCGCACGGAACCTCAGAAAGCGGAGCCAATCTTTTTGAACAGAATCCGGGAGGAGCTCCGGCCAATGTGCTGACCGCTATGACCCGTCTTGGCTGCCATACCGGTTTTATCGGTAAAGTCGGTGACGATATGCACGGCCGCCTGTTAAAAGATACGCTGGATAACTGTGGTATCGATACAAAAGGTCTGGTAGTAGATCCCACAGTATTTACCACCCTTGCTTTTGTTGCCTTGAAAAACGGTGAGAGAAGCTTCTCCTTTGCCAGAAAGCCCGGTGCCGACACCCAGCTTCGCCCGGAAGAGCTTCTGAAAGAGCAGCTGACCAGTACCCGTATATTCCATTTCGGTTCTCTTTCCCTGACAGATTCGCCCGCCAGAGAAGCCACCATGGAAGCCTTAAAAATTGCCAAAGAAGCCGGTGCTCTGATTTCCTACGATCCCAACTACCGCGCTCCGCTGTGGCCGGATGTAGAGACTGCTGTGGCAGAAATGAGGAAACCCATTCCGTATGTGGATATTATGAAGATTTCCGATGAAGAAACTGCCCTTCTGACCGGCAAAGAAGACCCGGAAGAAGCTGCAGACATCCTACTCTCTCAGGGCGTATCCTGTGTGGTCGTTACCCTCGGTTCTGAAGGCGCTCTGATGAAAACCAGAGAGTTCTGCGTACGTGAAAAGACCCGCAAACGTACCGTTGTTGATACCACTGGTGCCGGAGATTCCTTCTGGGGCGGCATCCTGACCTGTGTTGTGGACGAAAAAGCTGATCCGTCCTCCCTCACTAAGGAGCAGGGCAGCCGTTTCCTCCGCTTCGCCAACAGCGTAGCCGGTCTCTGCGTAGAAAAACGCGGCGCCATCCCCGCCATGCCTGACCGGGCCGCTGTGGAGGCTGACCTGAAGGTCAATGCGTAATTCAGCCAAAAATAACGGACGGCCATAGAACCAAAAGAGCTCTGTGGCCGTCCGTCTTATATTTTATTTTTCTTTTTTCAATATCCATTTCCGGTTCCACGGCATAAACAGATTGATAAACGGTCCCAGTCCGAACGCACAGATAATCGTACCAATACCCAGATTGCTGCCGCTCCAGTCGATC
>CALZMS010000046.1 GCA_945788595.1 uncultured Lachnospiraceae bacterium | reverse complement strand
AATATATAACTATAGGTGGAGACCCGGACGATGACGCTCCTGTTTTTGGGCAGTGTGAGAGTGGAACGTGGATGAGTATTTACTGCTTCCTGGCGATGATGGTAGCTGCGGCCTGGGCCAGGATGAGGTAGATGGCCAGGCTGATGATCAGGATCACGCTGCCGTTGAGTTGGTGGAGTGCGTGGAGGCTGCTTTCGATGACTTTGGGGTCGGTATCAAAGATGCCGGAGATGCCGAAGAGGAAAATGAAAGCGGGTATCATCCGAAGCATTGCCATGGCCTAAGCACTTTTGAAGCGCAGGATGGACAGTACGAAGGTCTGGATGCCTACGAAAAGCAGTGCTGTGGACAGGATCATCAGGTATGTGTTGCGGATGTTTATGCCGTTTGCCATAAAGATCTGGAAATTCGGGCGGATCAGATGGCAGATCAGGACGCAGGCAAAACCGGACAGGTAGGACAGCAGAGTGAACAAAAAGGCAAAGAGAAAGTGCCCTTTTTGCTGTTCGCCGGGACGGGCTGGCAGCATCTGCAGGAAACCGGCTTCTGAGGGTGATTCTACGGAGCAGGGTATCGTGGAAAAGATAATGCCCGCAAAGATGCAGTAGCTCAGAAGGTACAGTGGCGAGGTGTCCGACTGTGCCAGAAAGATTACGATGGCCAGTATGGGAAACAGTACGATCCATTTGTAATTGCGGATCCTCAGAAAATCTATTCTTGCAAATTTGGCGATGCGTGTCATGTCATGCCCTCCTTTCCTGAATCTGGTGAACGATGATCTGGTCGATGGTGGGACGCGCTGTGGACAGACCGGCGGGCAGAATATAGTCGCTGTCGGTAGAAAACAGGGCACTAAAGCCAAAATCGTGTTTTTCAATGCCGATCAGATGTTTTTTCAACTCAGCAGTCAGATCTTCCGGGCCTCCCTTGACCAGCAGATATTTTTCCGGCAGCTCATCCTTGGCCTCGAAGAAGATTTTTTCTCCATTATCGATAAAGAAAATGTAGTCCGCAATATCCTGCAGATCTTCCATAATATGGGTAGAAAAGATAATACTTCTGGTGCCGTCGCAGATGTAATCCTGCAAAAGCTCCAGTATATCCTTTCGCATCATAGGATCAAGGCCATTGGTTGCTTCGTCCAGGATCAGAACTTTTGTATCGCGGCTCAATACTGCGGCAAACATCAGTTTGACTTTCATACCCCGGGAAAAATCCTTGATCCTCTTTTTCGGGGAGAGATCCCATTTTTTGAGAAATTTCTGGTAGATTTCCGGTTGGAAGCTGGGATAGAAATCCCGCAGGATTTTTTCAATATACGCTGCGGTAAAATCTGCGGGGAAAAAGGAGGCATCGCCGATGTAGCCGATGCTGTCCCGGTAGCCGATGGGATCGTCGGTATAAGTCAGTCCATCGATGACTGCGTTACCCGTGTCAGGGGCGATCAGATGCATGATAGCATTCAAAGTCGTGGTTTTACCGGCACCGTTCTGTCCTACATAGCCCATAATGTATCCTGCGGGCAGGGAAAAGCTGATATCCTGCAGGGAAAAACCGTCGTAGGATTTGGAAATATGGTTTACTTCAATAAGGTTCATGATTTATCCTTTCCTGATCCATCGATCTGCCACAGGGAATCCAGAAGCGTGATCACTTCTTCCTGAGACATATGGATGGTCTGCGCTGCAAAAACTGCCTGGGAGAGGCCTTCTTCGATCCTTTTTAAATACTGCTCCTTGAGCAGGGCATTGTCCTGAGGCAGGACCACCGTGCCTTTGCCCTGAACGGAGGCAATATAGCCTTCTTTTTCCAGGTCACTGTAGGCTCTGGTGGTGGTGATAACGCTGACACCCGTTTCTTTGGCCAGCTTTCGGATCGAGGGAAGTACACAGCCCTCCTTCAGTTCGCCGTTTAGTATCTGTTCTTTGATCTGAGCTTCGATCTGCGCATATATCGGAAGCTCGGATTGCGGTGTGATAACGATTTTCAAGAGATTCTCCTTTGTTTAGAAAAGCAACTGCTCATACTGTATATATATTATTATATACAGTATGAGCAGTTTGTCAATGATGAATTATCAACTAATGGAGATGCAGAAAATGTTATTTTCTGCACCTATTGGTAAGTTAGCCGTTGGGGACAGGAAAAGAGCCAGAAAACACCGTTCCTATTGGCTGCCTGGACAAATAAGTTGATGGTAAATGAAAAAAAGAATATACTGAAACAAATGGAGAGTGCCACGAAATCAAAAGGTATCTCCTGGGGTGTCCGGTCAAATGGCTGGAACAATATTCGGAGATAAAAGGATAACGACATGGATATAGATAAATTACAAAAAACCACAGCATACTACCACCTCCCCGGATTATTTGAGTTTTACGAACTATATAGCGTGTTTCTGCCATTATTCCGTAAGCACAGGGAATATTTTTACGACTGGTGTGATATAGGGTCCATATACGGTGCTCCGGCAGACTGTAACTGGGGCGGAGGACGCGCCGGATTCGGTGATCATGACCCGGGAGAGGTCCTGGCATTGATGCGGGAATACAAGATTTCCGCACGGCTGACGTTCAGCAACTCCCTGCTTTGTAAAGAACACCTTTCGGACAGAAAATGCAATGCGCTCTGTGCACTGTTCGGGGACAGCAAGGACGTACAAAATGGCATCATTGTCTACTCAGATCTTTTGCTGGACTATATAAAAAATAAGTATCCGGGCTTTTATTTTGTTTCTTCCACCACGAAGGTTCTGACGGATTTTCAGCAGTTTCTTGGTGAAGTTGCGCGGGATGATTTCCGTTATGTTGTACCGGATTTTCGCCTGAACAAGGTTTTTACGCAGTGGAATACGCTGTCTGAAACCCAGAAAGACAAAGTGGAATTTTTATGCAACGAATGTTGCTGGTTTGGTTGTAAAGACAGAAAACTTTGCTACGAAACTGTCAGCCGCAAAAATCTTGGAGAAAACTGCCTGGATCACCGCTGCAGCGCGCCGGATGGAGACGGAGGCTACCGTTTTTCAAAAGCAATGACAAATCCTGGATTTATCGGTATAGAGGACATAAAAAATATCTATCTGCCCATGGGCTTTTCTGATTTCAAAATCGAAGGCCGGGGACTTGGCAGTGCATTGATTCTGGAATTTCTGCTCTATTATATGACCAAGCCGGAGTATCATCTGCATGTGAGAGAAAAAATCTATCTGGATAATATGCTGGATCTGTTTTGACAACTAATGAGGATGCTGTCTGATAACAGTAAAAATCGTACAGAATAAAAAAGTGAAGTTTTCTAATGGACTTTTGCACAGCATAAGGCTATGATGGAAAAGAAAAGCTATTGAGGAAAGGTAGATAAAAGAATCTGCGTTATATATAGAAGGGATTCTTTTACACAGGTGATAGATGATATGTATTACGGAAACATAAAAGGCTTCAGCATAGAAAATGGTGTGGGCGTCCGGGTCTCCCTGTTTGTGTCCGGCTGCCGCAATCACTGCAAAAACTGTTTCAGTCCGCAGACCTGGGATTTCTCTTTCGGTGAGCCCTTTACGGAGGAAACAGAGAAAGAACTATTGGAAGAACTGGCTCCGGATCATATCCGCGGCCTGACGATCCTCGGGGGCGAGCCCTTTGAGCCGGAAAATCAAAAGGATATCCTGCCCCTGCTTCTGAACGTCCGCCGGGAACTGCCGCAGAAGACGATCTGGATGTATACCGGTTTTACCTACGAAGAGCTTATCGGAGAATCCCGGGGAAACTGCGGTGAACTTACCAGAGAAATTTTTGAAAATATCGATGTACTGGTGGATGGCCGGTTCGTGGAAGAAAAGAAAAATCTCCGCATCCGCTTCCGTGGCTCGGAGAACCAGAGGATCATTGATATGAAAGAGACTCTGCGCGCAGGTAAAGTGGTATTGATGGAAGAATTGATGAAGGAGAGACCATTGAGCTGATTTGCGTAGTTGATGATTAAAATATACGATATATTTTGACATAATTTGAGTTTTCCATTGAAAACCACAGATATCTTTGAGAATTTTGTGTTTTGTACAAAAAGTGATATCTGTGGTTTTTGTAGAAACAGTATTTGTTCAGGATAAAAAATTTTATAACACCGTGAAAAGGAATACAGGGATATGATCATTAAAAATGTACAGATATTCCAGGAAAACAAAACTTTCACCCCGGGAGACATCATCATACACGAAGGAAAATTTGAGGATACCGTCCATGAAAACGAAGCAATAACCGACGGCCACGGCTGGTATGCGATTCCCGGCCTGATCGACATCCATTTCCACGGCTGCGCAGGATACGATTTCTGTGATGGTACCAGAGAAGCTCTGGATAAGATTTCTGCCTACGAAGCTTCCGTCGGCGTAACCAGCATCTGTCCGGCTAGTATGACCATCGCGGAGTCACAGCTGTACCAGGCCATGAAAAATGCCGGGGAATACACCTGCAGCGGCGGAGCAAAGTTTCGGGGCATCCACATGGAAGGTCCCTTTATCAGCGAGAAAAAGAAAGGCGCGCAGGCAGCAGAAAATATCCGCACCTGCGACCTGAAATTGTACCATAGCCTGCAGGAGGCCTCAGGAAACCGGATCCGCATCGTAGACGTGGCACCGGAGACAGAAGGGGCTATGTCCTTTATAGAGGCCGTTAAGGACGATGTGCTCGTATCTCTGGCCCATAGCGCGGCCACTTATGATACAGCCCGTGAAGCCTTTCGGCGCGGCGCACGCCACGTAACCCACCTGTTTAACGGCATGTCGCCCTTTCACCATCGCGATCCCGGTATCGTAGGAGCTGCCGCAGACAGCCAGAACTGCCGCGCAGAGCTTATCTGTGACAGCATTCACGTCCATCCCGCCATGGTACGGGCCGCCTTTACTCTCTTTGGATCCGACCGCATCATCCTGATCAGCGACAGCATGCGAGCCACAGGCCTCGCCGACGGCCAGTACACTCTGGGCGGCCAGAACGTCTGCGTACAGGGAAAACTTGCCACCCTAAGCGACGGCACCATCGCAGGCTCCGTCACCAGCCTGATGGGATGCCTCCAGAACATCGTAAAAACCATGGACATCCCCCTCGCCGACGCCGTAGCCTGCTCCACCATAAACCCCGCAAAAGAGATAAACATCTACGACCACTGCGGCAGCATCACCCCCGGCAAAGAAGCCGACCTCGTCCTCCTCGACCACGACCTCCAGGTCCGCGCCGTCTACATTAACGGAGAACTTCAAAACAGCAGATTGACATGACAAACATTCCAGAAACAGCTCGTACAAACAATGATCTGCATAGAGAATAAATGATCTGCACAGAGAATAAATGATTTGCATGGAGAGTACAGCCCATAATCAGTATTTTCCCTGCCCCCACGAACAGAAAAAGCCGGGAGGGTGGATATATCTCCTCCAAATCGCTTCAAAACGCCCTGCGATTTGGAGGAGATATATCCACCCTCCCGGCTTTTTCGTCCGTCCGTCCCTCAATTACAACTCATGATTCCTATAGCGGTTCAAAATATTCTGAATACGATCCACCGGATTCAGCAGACTGGAAATCGAAGCATCATGATTCAGATGCTCAATAATATACGCAATATACTTCGCCATATCACAGTTGATATAATACTCACGAGACAAAAGCTCCGGCGACTGATAAATCAGGTTCGTCGTCAGAATCTTATCAAAAATACCCTGCTCATATGCTTGGTCAAACTTCTTCAGCCCATTGGTAAACAGACCAAAAGTAGAGCACATAAAGATCTTTCGGGCTCCGCGGCCTTTCAGATCCCTAGCCACATCCAGCATACTGTCACCGGAAGAGATCATATCGTCAATGATCAGCAGATCCTTGCCCTTCACATCACTGCCCAGGAATTCATGGGCCACAATGGGATTTCGCCCGTTGATCACACGGGAATAATCCCGGCGTTTATAGAACATACCCATATCCACACCCAGATTGTTAGCCATATAGATTGCGCGGGCGGTAGCCCCCTCATCCGGGCTGATGACCATCAGATGATCTGTATCGATCTGCAGATCCGGCACGTGGGTCAGAAGTCCCTTGATAAACTGATACGTGGGCTGCACCGTTTCAAAACCGCCCATGGGAATGGCATTCTGCACTCTGGGGTCGTGGGCATCAAAGGTAATGATATTTTCCACGCCCATGTTGTGCAATTCATTCAGCATGATGGCACAGTCCAGTGACTCACGGCCGGTACGCTTGTGCTGACGGCCTTCGTAAAGGAACGGCATGATCACATTGATACGGCGGGCTTTGCCGGCTATAGCGGCGATCACACGCTTCAGATCCTGATAATGCTCATCCGGAGACATATAGGATAGCTTTCCGGCAATATTATAGGAAAGACTATTGTTGCATACGTCCACAAGAATATACAGATCATAACCGCGGACGGAGTCGAGAAGGGTAGCTTTACCCTCTCCGGAACCGAAACGGGAGGTTTTTAAGGGAATGCTGTAGCTGTCTCTGACATAGTCGATGGTGGCGGGATGATCGTTCAGCTCGTGACAGCGGGTCTCTCTCCATTTTACCAGCTGCTCATCCACTTTTTTTCCCAGATCCTTACAGCTGTCAAGCGTCAGCAGACCAAGGCGGCCTACGGGAATGACTTTTCCTAAATTCTGTTCAAACATGTGTTATTTTCCCCCTGAAAGTTTTTTCTGGAACCGGATATCTCGTCCGGTCAGCTTGATCATGGTGTAGTTACTGAAAATACGGGAGAAGGTTCTCTCGGAATACATTTCCGAAAAAGCACCGATCTCCAGATTTGTCGAGATGATCGTCGGTTTTTTCTGCATCAGCCTGCCGATGTTTCTGGTGGTTTTGTTTATTCCGCAGGGATTTGGAGGCGGAGACATTAAAATGATGGCGGCGTCCGGTCTGTACAGTGATGTGGCTGCCGGTAAGAAAGCAAAG
>CALZMS010000045.1 GCA_945788595.1 uncultured Lachnospiraceae bacterium | reverse complement strand
TTCTCTTGGCCATGGCGTTGCCCGAGAAATTGTATTCTACGTGACCGCTGACGGTCATGTAATACGTCATAAACGGTTCGCTGGAAGCAAAGGTGTCAAAGGACTGGTCGATCAGACGGATATCTGACTGGGGCCAGAGTGCCTTTCCGCTGCTTTCACTGACTTCAGGATCGTAGCCTGCATCGGTACCGTGCCATTCATATCCCATGTTCGGAAAAGAAAGGTTACGTCCGTAGTAGGTAGAAGAGTTATTGTGCCAGCCATTTGTGGTATAGCCCAGCCTTGAGGCCTGGCGACCGGCGGTAAAGAACATATTCAGACCGATCTTACCGGAATTTTCCAGAGAAACATAGCTTCCGTTATTGGGAACCGTACCCGTAAGGTTCGCCCATTCTCCGCCGGAAGTGGAACCGTACCACAGCGGCGAATAGTAGTTTTTAAAATGGAAGCCCTGAGTGGCCATCTTATACAGGGTAGGCGTCCAGGATTCGTTGATGATACATTCATCCAGACCCTCTGCCGTGATCCAGATCAGATTGTAGCCCTTGAACATACCGGTATACTGGTTTTTATTGGTGCCGGATTTGGATTGAATATAATCCACCAGAGACTGAACACTCTTGTCATTGCCGGAATCTGCTATGATCTTGTCGAAATCAATGTCCAGGATATTTGGTGAAGTATCTACAACGGCTGTAGGTGTGGTCGGCTGGTTCTCTCCGGTACCTTCTGTCGTGTCGGATGACGAAATATCAGAAGATTCTGTGGAAGTGTCACTGACATCAGAAGGCGTTTCTGTTATAATTTTTGTGGAGGAACCGCCTCCGGTGATCTTATTTTTGCCGGACAGATATGTAGTTGTCATAACACCCAGAGTATCCATGGATTCATCCACGGAGAAACTGTGGAAATACAGATCATATCCGGAGAAAAGATCCCGGCCGCCAATCAGCAGGCACAAAAGCATAAGAATATGGATCACAAGACCTTCCGCAATGGTGATCATATGGGTCAGCGGAGGTTTACGCTTCACACTGATGTAGCGCGGAGCAAAGATCACCACAAAGATCATGGGGATCCCCAGCAGGAAAAACAGCGGGATCAAAGAAGACAGGATCGTTCGAAAGATACTGTCCATAAAGTCAAATGCCTGTCCGGCGACGCCCAGAACACCAAACAGTGCGAAATAGGTGTCAAAGAAGCCTTTGTAAATGACCTCTGCACAGAACAGCACGCACAGGATGGCGGTAAAGATGATCATCAGTATCCGATTGACCTGGCGTTTGAACAGACGGCAGATGGTACCGAGAATGGTACCCATGGTCAGTGCAAACAGGATCGGATAGATCAGGGCAAACCGGATAGTGTGGAACATGAAAATATGAAACATGATTTCCAGATAGACCAGAAGCAGAGAAAAGTATACGATGGTCGTAAATCTTTTGCGTTTCTGCCGACGGGGACCAGAAGAAGTTTTCCGGGAACGGGTGTCCTGGAAAGAACTGCTCTGCGGCCGTTTCTGCGCAGATTTTTTTGCTGCGGTTTTCTGAGACGGTCTATCGGATAAAGTTGAAGATGCAATATCCAAAATCGTCATTCTCCTCTCGTTAACATTTTTTTTGATAGATTGATTCTATTGCACAGATATACTTATTTTAAGCATTTTATGAGGCAAATGCAATTGTTTTTCCCTGGAATTAAGAAGGTTTCATATTTATTTTTCTCAGAATGACCATAAATCGATAAAAATATGCAAAGAATTTCTTAAGACGATTTACAAAAGAAAAAAATGATGATAAGATAATGCGAGATTTTCTGTAACCGTAAAAATATGCTATTTTTAATATGAAAGGAAAGAAAGTTTTGGGTAAAAAAGTAGTATCTAAGTTCATAGGTTTTATTCTGGTGCTGCTTCAGCTGATCGTGTCGGTGGTTTTTTGCGGATTTCTTTTCGTTTCAAACTATTTGACTCTTGACTGGATGCTGATCGTAGTGCTGGTATTGTTGATTCTGGTGCTGTTAAATCTGATCTTTCAGAGATGGACAGTGACAGGAATTATCGGTAAGTTTATGGCGGTTATTCTTTGTCTGGTGATGGGATATGGCTGCTATATTCTGTTTAGCACAAACGCGGCGCTGTATAAGATCACTGCTGATGCGGACGGCTATAAAGAAGTCGATCAGATGAACATTTATGTGCTGAAAGAGGATGAGGCACTGACGGTGGAGGACGCGGCATCCTATACCTTTGGTATTCTCGGAGCCATGGACCGGGAAAACACAGACTATACCGTGTCTGAGGTGGAGAGCAGCATAGGCAGTTCCCTCACTTTAAAAGAATACGAGGATATGACTTCTCTGGCAGATGGTCTGTATTCCGGAGAGGTTGGCGCGATCATCATTAATGAAGCGTATGCTGCTGTACTGGAAGATACAGATGGCTATGAAGATTTTAATGAAAGAGTGAGAACTCTGATCAGTGTGAACCGTCAAAGCGATTCCCACCTTGTGGAGTCAACCATCAGTGCAGAGGATATAGTGTCCAAGCCTTTTGTTTTGTACTTAAGTGGCTGTGATCAGTCCGGTGAGATCTCCACAAGAGGCCGCAGTGATGTGAATATTCTGGCCCTCGTTAATCCGACGACAAAACAGATCCTGCTTCTTTCTACACCCCGTGATTATTATGTAGAGCTTTCTATCGCTCCGGGGCAAATGAAAGATAAGCTGACCCATGCCGGTATCTGGGGTATTGATGTTTCCATGGATACGCTGGGTAATCTGTATGATCTGAACATTGATATGTATTTTAAAGTCAACTTTACCGGATTTAAGGAAGTTATCGATGCGCTGGGCGGTATTGAGGTGGAGTCTGATGTGGCCTTTACTGCCGGTTCCAATGCAAGCTCTCAGAGTGCCGGAAGTACATATACCTTTACCAAGGGGATCAATAAGATGGATGGTGACGCGGCACTGGCCTTTGCCCGTGAGAGACATGCCTTTGCCAGTGGTGATAACCAGCGTGGTAAGAATCAGATGAAGGTTATTGCCGGTGTTGTGAAGAAGCTGCAGTCAACAGCACTTCTGACCAATTATGCAGAGATTATGAACAGTGTTTCCGAAAGCTTTGAGACCAATATGACGACTGCACAGATTCAGGCGTTGGTAAAAATGCAGCTGTCAGATATGGCCAGCTGGAACATCGTATCCCATTCTGTAGTAGGTACCGGTGACAGTGCCAAGACATACTCCTCTCCGAAGCTGAATCATTACGTTATGATTCCTGATGAGGACAGTGTGGCAGAAGCAAAAGCTCTGATCAAGAAGGTGGAGGACGGAGAAATTCTTTCTGATGACAGCGATGAGGACTAAGAAGAATAAATTATGATACTAAAAAAGCATCGGCACATCTTTTGTGTCGGTGCTTTTTTATAAGTGAATAAAAAGGATGCTGCAGATTGCCGGCATCCTTTTTAGACTATGATGAGTTTTTATTTATCAGCTTTTGCGTTTCGGCTGATCATATCTCTCTTTCTCAGACGGGAATCCAGAATTTTCTTACGGATACGAAGGCTGGTAGGTGTAACCTCCAGAAGCTCATCATTATCGATGAAATCCAGAGCCTGCTCCAGACTCAGGATCCTGGGCGGTGTCAGCTTTAAGGCTTCATCCGCGCTGGAGGAACGGGTATTGGTCAGATGTTTTGTTTTGCAGACATTCAGTTCAATATCTTCGCTTTTGCCGCTCTGGCCGATGACCATACCGGCATAAACCTTCTCGCCGGGGCCGATAAAGAGTGTACCGCGTTCCTGGGCAGAGAACAGACCATAAGTTACGGATTCACCGCTCTCAAAGGCGATCAGAGAGCCCTGTTTACGATAGGATATATCTCCCTTGTAAGGCGCATAACCGTCAAACAGTGTATTGATGACGCCGGTACCTTTGGTACTGGTCATGAAAGTGCCGCGATAACCGATCAGTCCGCGGGACGGGATGGAGAATTCCAGACGGGTGGAACCGTCGCCTGCCAGACTCATACCCTGCAGTTCACCCTTTCTTTCGCTGAGCTGCTGGATGATGGTACCGGAGAACTCCTCAGGAACATCTACGTAAGCGATTTCCATGGGCTCCAGACGTTTTCCGCGTTCATCTTCTTTGTACAGAACCTCGGCTTTGCTGACAGCAAACTCATAGCCTTCACGGCGCATGTTTTCAATGAGAACGGACAGATGAAGTTCACCTCGGCCGGAAACTTTTAGGATTTCCGGTTTGTCCGTATCTTCTACACGGAGACTGACATCGGTATTCAGCTCACGATACAGACGGTCGCGCAGATGACGGGAGGTAACGAATTTACCCTCCTGCCCGGCCAGCGGACTGTCGTTTACGATGAACTGCATGGCAATGGTGGGCTCGGAGATCTTCTGGAACGGGATTGGTTCCGGATGCTCCGGATCGCACAGTGTATCGCCGATATGGATATCCGTAATACCGGAAATAGCCACGATGGAACCAACAGAAGCTTCCTTTACTTCAACCTTATTCAGACCCTCAAACTCGTACAGTTTGCTGATCTTTACTTTCTTTTTCTTGTCCGGATCGTGGTGGTTCATCAGCAGAACTTCCTGATTTACCGCGATTTTACCGTTATCTACTTTACCGACACCGATACGGCCTACATATTCATTATAGTCGATGGTGCTGATCAGTACCTGTGTGCCGGCATCCGGATCACCCTCGGGAGCAGGGATATATTTGAGAATAGTCTCAAACAGAGGCTCCATACTTTCCGGTGTGTCGTTGAGATCCAGCATGGCAATGCCCTTCTTGGCAGAAGCGTAGAGGAAGGGGCAGTCCAGCTGCTCATCAGAAGCGTCCAGATCCATCAGAAGCTCCAGAACTTCGTCCACAACCTCGTCCGGTCTTGCCTCCGGGCGGTCGATTTTATTGATACATACGATAACTTTCAGATTCAGCTCCAGGGCTTTTTTCAGTACGAATTTGGTCTGGGGCATAGCACCCTCGAAAGCGTCTACCAGCAGGATAACACCGTTGACCATCTTGAGAACACGCTCCACCTCGCCGCCGAAATCGGCATGGCCCGGGGTATCGATAATATTGATCTTGGTGTCTTTGTAATGAACAGCCGTATTTTTGGAAAGAATAGTGATACCTCTTTCTCTTTCCAGATCGTTGGAGTCCATGACACGTTCCTGAACTTCCTGATTGGCGCGGAAAACACCGCTCTGTTTCAGCAGTTCGTCAACCAGAGTGGTCTTACCATGATCTACGTGAGCGATGATGGCGACATTTCTGATATCTTCTCTTTTGATCTTCATAGATTATTCCTTTCTTGCAGTCTGCTTGCATCCTATAAATGTTATCACATTTTTCCAGGAAAACAAGGGGAAAGAAAAAGTTTTTTTGCTGTTCTAAATCCGGAATCCGCTTCATAGATTGAGTAAGGGAAAAAATACTGATCAAAGGAGATAAGACAAGAGATATGGCAGATAAGATAATGGAAAACAATCAGGTTGAGATCATGGGGAGGATTGCATCTGAATTTGTGTTCAGTCATCAGGTATTTGGCGAGGGGTTTTACTTGGTGGATGTGCTGGTCAAAAGGTTAAGTGATTCGGAGGATTGTATCCCTGTGATGATATCGGAACGGCTCGTAGACATCACACAGGATTATATAGGAGAATATATTCATGTGACAGGACAGTTTCGTTCCTATAACAGACATGAGGAGAAAAAGAACCGGCTGGTGCTTTCGGTATTTGCCAGAGAGATCAGCTTTGTGGAGGAAGAGGACGAGACGATGAAAACAAACCAGATTTATCTGGACGGCTACATATGTAAACCTCCGGTATACCGGAAAACACCCCTCGGCAGGGAAATTGCGGATCTTTTGCTGGCCGTCAACCGCCCCTACGGCAAGTCGGATTATATTCCCTGTATATGCTGGGGCAGAAATGCCCGTTATGCCTCAGCCTTTCAGGTGGGCGGCCATGTGATGATTTGGGGACGGATCCAGAGCCGGGAATATATCAAGCGTCTCAGTGAGGAAGAGAGCGAAAAAAGAGTGGCTTATGAGGTATCCGTCAGCAAGCTGGAATATGTGGACTAAAGAGCGTGTTTACTGTTTAAAACAGAGGAAAGTATTTGAGAATGCAGCTGTAAGAACAGGCTATAGCAGAGTGACGATAAATAAGAAATAGGAAGAACCACGGACTATTGGATTGACAACAAAAAAACGAGATGCTATATTTATGGCAGTAGATAGAGGTTGCGTATAGCATGAGTACCGACGGTCAGGCTGCAGATTTCCGATGAGACGCCGGGAAGGGGCTATATGCCGAAAGAAAGAAGAGGCTGCAGCTTTTTTCTTGGGCGTGCAGTAAAGAACTGTACGACTGTCATCGAAAGATGGAGAGCTATCCGGTTTTAAGATACACACGCGTAGGTACGTATGGGAGACCGGTCAATGTTCCGGTCTCCATTTTGTTGCCAGGCATAGCAATAAATGGTTCAGAGAACTGTTTTTGACAGCCAGCCAGCGAAAAAAATGATCAGTCGGATCATTTTGGAGTATGTATAGGATAAGGATCCAAATAGTAAAATTAGCCGAGGAGGAAAAGAAATGGCAATTTTTAAAGGTGCTGGTGTAGCTATCGTTACACCGATGTTTGAGGATGGATCAGTAAATTACGACAAACTGAAAGAGATTCTGGAAGAGCAGATCGCCAAGCAGACAGACGCGATCATCATCTGCGGTACTACAGGTGAATCTGCTACCATGTCAGAGAAGGAACATTCTGAAGTTATCAAGTTCGCAGTGGATACCGTGGCAAAACGTATTCCTGTTATTGCCGGTACAGGTTCCAACTGCACACAGACAGCCATCGAACTGTCCGTACAGGCAGAAAAAGATGGCGCAGACGCTCTGCTTCTGGTGACACCGTATTACAATAAAGCTA
>CALZMS010000044.1 GCA_945788595.1 uncultured Lachnospiraceae bacterium | reverse complement strand
GAAAAGCTACAGGAGCTGAAAGTGATTCCGGTGGTGAAGATCGATGATGCAAAGGATGCACTTCCTCTTGCAAATGCGCTGGTAAACGGTGGACTTCCCTGTGCAGAAGTGACATTTCGGACAGAGGCCGCTGCAGAAGCAATCCGCCAGATGAAAGAAAACTATCCGGAAATGCTGATTGGGGCAGGAACTGTACTGACAACGGAACAAGTAGATGAGGCACTGGAAGCGGGAGCAGAGTTTATCGTAAGCCCGGGATTGAATCCGAAAACGGTAAATTATTGCAAAGAAAAGCAGGTTCCGATTCTTCCGGGAGTAGCAACGGCAAGTGAGATTGAACAGGCGCTGGATCTTGGCCTTACAGTTGTCAAGTTCTTCCCTGCCGAAGTCAATGGCGGATTAAAAGCAATCAAAGCTCTTGCTGCACCTTATACGATGATGCGTTTTATGCCGACCGGTGGAGTCAGCCCGGAAAATGTGCAGGATTATCTGGCATTTGAAAAGATTATTGCCTGTGGCGGTACCTGGATGGTCAAAGATTCTCTGATACGTGAAGGGAAATTCGAAGAAATAGAGAGACTGACTCGGGATACTGTGGTATTGTTATAAGACAGATAAAATGATAAGGAGCAGAGATATGAAATATTTTGAGTTGAGTAACGGAGTGAAAATTCCTGCAATTGGATTTGGAACTTATAAAGCGGCAGAAGGAGATACAGCAGATGTGATCCGCACCGCTTTGAAAGTGGGATATAGATATTTTGATTCTGCTTCTTTTTATCAGACAGAAGGGTATATCGCAAAGGCTATCAAAGACAGCGGCATTGATCGGAAAGAGGTCGTCATTGCCACAAAAGCATGGAAAACAGAGATGGGATATGAGAATGTCAAAAAGGCATTTCAACAGTCTCTGGAAAGACTGGATACGGATTATATCGATCTTTATCTGATTCACTGGCCGCGCCGCTCACCGGATGACAGAGAATGGAAAGAAATCGATGTGGAGACATGGAGAGCCATGGAAGAACTGTATAGGGCTGGTAAGATCCGTGCCATTGGTCTGAGTAATTTCCTGCCGCACCATATTGAAAATCTTTTGGAAAACTGTGAGATCACGCCGATGCTGAACCAGCTTGAGATTCATCCGGGAAATATGCAGGAAGCAGCAGTGCGTTATTGTCACGAAAAAGGAATTTTCGTGCAGGCATACAGACCAATCGGCCGAGGGCAGCTCTTTGACGATGTTTTGCTGAAAGAACTTGCAGAGAAATATCAGGTCAGCGTTCCGAAACTTTGTCTTCGATATGAGTATCAGAGAGGATTTGCGACGATTCCAAAAGCATCAAAAAAAGAAAAGATGCTGGATAACCTGAATATATTTGATTTTGAAATTTCCGGGACGGATATGTATCAGATTGATACGATGCCGCCGCTTGGATGGTCAGGAGAGCATCCGGATCGGGAGAGAGTATATTTTGATAAAGAATACAACAATGACGAAAAAGTGCATAAAATACAGCTAAAAAGTGAATTGACGAGGCTTTGCTTTATGGACTAGAATGGAAAAAAACAATTTGGAGGATAGATAAAATGAGTCTTCATATTTATTCCGTTTTTGATCCTGAATTTGCACCTTATGGTCGTGTTGTAGATGGTTACGATTACACCGAGCTTCTGGACACACTGGAGAAAGTATCTCCCTGTCCCGCAGACGCGGTGGTTTATGTACCGGGAGCTGATACACTGGAAGCACTGGCTGTCAAAACCGTACTGGAGAACAACTGCTACGGCGGCATGCCGATTCAGATCGGTTACTGCAACGGCACTAACACTAAGCTGAACTGTCTGGAATTCCACAGAGACAGCGAGATCAATATTCCGGCAGGAAATGACGCAATCCTTCTGCTGGCGAAGATGGATGACATCGTGGACAATAAGCTGGATACAGCGAAGGTTAAAGCCTTTAAATGTCCGGCGGGCACAGCGGTAGAAGTGTATGCGACTACCCTTCACTATGCACCCTGCAGTGCTAAAAATGGCGAGGGATTCCGTGTAATCATCGTTTTGCCGAAGGGAACAAACACTGAACTTCCGGAGTTCAAGCCCATGAACGTACAGGATAGCTGGATGACTGCCAGAAACAAATGGCTGCTGGCTCACGCAGAATCCAATGAGGCTGCTTCCGGCGCCTATGTAGGTCTGACCGGCGAGAATATTGATATTGCAGAGCTGATTTAAATAATGCTTTTGCAGACAGCAGCTATCGGTAAGCTGTATTTATCGGTACAGAAAAAGTAAAGATATCTGCCAGACTGGCAGTAACGAATCAGAAGCAACTGCCAGGCTGACAGTAACGAATCAAGAGCAACTGCCAGGCCGACAGTAACGAATCAGAAGCAACTGCCAGACTGACTGAAATGAATCAGAAAGAAATTGTCAGGCTGACAGACAGAGGCAGATTGTATCTGTCAGAATACTAAGAATAAAAATATTTGCCACAGCGGGCAAACGTGATAAAATGATACGGATATATGCACGGGAGGAACAAAAGATGAGTGCAGAAATCCTGCAGTTTTTGATCGTTTGCCCGCTTGTTTTTCTGGCGGGATTTATTGATGCCATTGCCGGAGGAGGCGGACTGATCTCATTACCGGCCTATATGATTACCGGTCTTCCGGTACACAATGCCATAGCTACAAATAAGATGAGTTCATCTATGGGAACTCTGGTCGCAACAGTCAAATATGCCCGGGACGGCTATATCCGCTGGAGACGGGCTGTACTGTGTGTGGTTTGCGGCTTCGTGGGATCTACGTTGGGCGCGCGGCTGGCGCTTATGGTCACAGATCGTTATTTTCGCATTTTTTTGCTGGTGGTACTGCCGCTGACAGCGGCTTATATTTTATTTGGCAAGCCTTTTGTGGGTGAAAAGAATCCCTACGGTGTGGTAAAGACTTCGCTGATCTCCATGTTATCCGCGCTTTGTATCGGAGTGTACGATGGATTTTATGGACCCGGCACGGGCACATTTCTTTTGTTGCTTCTCACAGGGGCGGCCCACATGAAATTGACAGAGGCCAACGGTACGACAAAGATCATTAATCTGACAACAAACGTATCGGCATTGGTTGTTTTTCTGATGAACGGCAAAGTGTTGCTGCCGCTGGGAATTACTGCGGGATTGTTCAGCATAGCTGGTAATTATCTTGGCGCTAAACATTTTTCCAAAGGTGGCGCAACGTCTGTCAGACCGGTGATGTTAATTGTACTGGCTATATTTTTTGTGAAAGTACTGACTGAATTGATTGCTGGATAAGATAGAATCGTTCAAAGTGAGGAAGACAAGAAAAGTTCCAAAAACCAGCGAATCAAAGTATGAGCAGGAAAAAATAGCAGATGATTCATGATATTCAAAACATAATTTGAAATTTATAACAGAGGATTTATAGGTAATAAGAAATACAGCTTCCAGAGAAACAGCAAGGAGGAAAAGAGCATGACAGGACTGAGTACATTATGCTACATCGAAAAAGACCACAAATATCTGATGCTTCACCGTGTGGTAAAGAAAAACGATGTAAACAAAGATAAATGGATCGGCGTAGGCGGTCATTTTGAGGCGGATGAAAGTCCTGAGGAATGCTTGCTCCGCGAGGTCTGGGAGGAAACAGGCTATCGGCTGACAGATTATCGCTTCCGTGGCATCGTTACCTTTGTATCGGGAGACGGCGTGACGGAATATATGCATCTGTTTACGGCCACCGGGTATGAAGGAACGCCCATTCCCTGCAACGAAGGTGTGTTGGAGTGGGTAGATAAGGACGAGGTCTGGAACTTAAATCTCTGGGAAGGAGACAAGATCTTTTTCCGTCTGCTGGATGAGAGAGACAGTTTTTTCTCCATGAAACTGGTTTATGACGGTAAGGGTTGTCTGGTGAGCGCTGGTCTGGACGGAAATCCCATGGAGCTTTTTGATATTCTGAACGAGGATGGCACGAAGACTGGCGTAGTCAAGGAGCGGGGTGTTGCCCATCGGGAGGGCGCGCTGCATGGCACTGTACATATCTGGATCGTGCGGAAAAAAGAAAATGGATTTGACGTTTTGCTGCAAAAACGCAGTGCGGAGAAGGACTCTAATCCCGGCGATTATGATATTTCCTCTGCAGGGCATATGGCAGCAGGAGATGAGCCACTGGAGGCCAGTGTGCGGGAGATGAAGGAAGAACTGGGGCTTGATGTCCGACCCGAACAGCTGCACTATGTGGGAAAACACAGAGGTGCTTTTGAAGCTGTTTTTCATGGCAGAATGTTTAAAGATAACGAGATCAGCTCTGTTTATGTATACACAGATCCCGTGGATATCGCACAGCTGACACTTCAGGAGGAAGAAGTGGAGGAAGTGCGCTGGATGGATTACGAAGAATGCCATCGCCGGATTCTGGACAACACACTGCCGAATTGTATTTATGAAGATGAGTTTCGTATGGTAGGGGAATACCTGAAGAAAAATTAGAAACAAAACAGTCTATACTTCGGAAAGATACATTATGGAAGAAGGAGTTACTTCGATTCCGGATAGCTTAGATTATTCTGAAATCTCTGGTAAGATAAATGAATCTGGTATGAAGGCAGAAAATAAGAAACTGAATTCATATGAGAGAGAATACCCATAGAAAACTGTAGATTAATTCATTATGTAGTATTTTATGATAAGGAGAAAAGAGAACATGAAATGGATGATCGCATCAGATGTACACGGTTCTGCATATTACTGCAGACAGATGCTGGAGGCTTTTGATCGGGAACAGGCAGACCGCCTTTTGTTGCTGGGAGATGTGTTGTATCACGGCCCGAGAAATGATCTGCCGAAGGAATATGCCCCCAAGGAAGTGATTGCATTGTTAAATGCCCGGAAGGACCGGATTCTCTGTGTACGGGGAAACTGTGACACGGAAGTGGATCAGATGGTGCTGGAATTTCCGATTCTGGCAGATTATGCGGTACTTCCGGTGGGAGAACGTCTGCTTTATGTGACTCACGGGCACAAAATCAATATGGCCCATCCCCTGCCCTTTGCTCCGGGAGATATCCTTCTTCACGGTCATACACACGTTCCTGCCTGGACTCCCTTTGGAGAAGGCAATCTTTACCTGAATCCCGGTTCCACATCTATTCCCAAAGAGAACAGCCCCCACAGCTACATGACGCTGGAAAATGGACACGCTGTCTGGAAAAATCTGGAGGGAGAGATCTATCACGAGGAGAACCTGTAAAACAAGAAACAGGGCTGGGGTGCATTTCGCATTCCAGCCCTGTCTGACACTTATGAAGTTATTTCTTGTCAAGAATCGCAGCCATCATATCATGTGCTTCCTGAATATCTTCTCTCCAGTTATTCTGCCCCACATACCACATTTCCGTCACAAACCGGCGAACGCCGATTTCCCAGGCTGTATCAATGGTCGTTTTGAAATCTACATGGCCTGTGCCGAAATGGATTTCTCTGAACTTGCCAGGGACAGTTTCTTTCAGATGCATGGCAACTGTATGGCCTGCGCCCAAGCGGATATCCTCGTACACATCTGTACCATAGGTAACAGCGGCATTTTTTAAATTGCCCGAATCCGGATACACACCAAGATACGGAGAATTGACAAGATCCACATACTTCATGGATTTGCCCACGGTGTTCATAAACTCTGTCTCCATAGTCTCAAAGCCCAGCACCACACCGGCTCTTGCTGCCATCATAGTTGCTTTTTTAAGATTCTCTGCGAAACGGGCTACAGTTTCCGGAGTAGAAGTTTCATAATATACATCGTATCCTGCCAGCTGAATGATCCGGATGCCCAGATCCGCTGCCAGCTGGATGGCCTTTTCCATGATCTCCATTCTGCGAGCCTCAATCTTCGGATCAGCACTGCCCAGAGGGTATTTGCGGTGACCGGACAGGCACATGCTGCCGAAGGGGATGCCCACTTCATTGATAATCTTGAGAATTTCCAGACGTGCCGCACGGTTCATGTCCAGGCGTGCCAGCTTGGCGTCTGTTTCATCAACGCTGAGCTCCACAAAATCATAGCCCAGCTCTTTTGCTGTTTCCAGCTTCTCCCGCCAGGTCAGATCCCCCGGCATGGCTTTTTCATATAAACCAATCTGATATGCTTTCATATAATCACCCTTATTATCTTTGAATTATACAAATTATTGCAGCATTCAATACTGTATGTAATGCTGCAGTGTATACAATCTAAAACTGTAAACATTATTTGTTTTAGTTTTTAAATCTCTTCCATGCCCCGCCCTGTCCAAGCGCATCGATCACGGCACGGTAGGTAGCGTATTTCTCTTCGTAAACCTCTTTGTACTCCGGACGAGGATAGATGGTCTTTGTGATCTTCACAGTTTTCTTTACAGCATCCTCATAGTCGGTATAGATGCCAGCTGCAATACCAGCCGCAATAGCAGCGCCCTGTGCGCCGATCTCCTTATCCTCGATCACATCGATCGGAATCTGGAAGGCATCGGCAAAGATCTGTACCCATACGTCAGAGTTGGCAGCACCGCCGGAGAGACGGATACTTTCCGGAGCCGGACGGTTGCGAAGCAGCTTTTTTACATGGGTCAGATGGGAGAACACGATACCTTCGTATACGGCACGAAGCATATGTTTCTTGTTGTGGAAAGCCGTCAGACCGATAAAGGTGCCCTTAGCCAGCGCATCCTCGTTGGAGCCATTCAGGAAAGGAAGGAAGATTACGTTGGAATCCTTCGGATCGATGGACTCTACCCACTCGTTGGTGATGTCATATACAGAGCCGCCATTTTCTTTGGCCTCAGCTTTTTCGTAACTCATCAGGTTGCGGATAAACCACTCCATATTTCCTGCAGATGTGGGGCTGGATTCCTCCACCAGGAAATAACCCGGCATACAGAACATGGAGTTTAAGTCAACAGTACCGTTAGCGATCGGCTCTTTGGAAATGTACTCGTTGATACTCCAGGTACCGGCAATC
>CALZMS010000043.1 GCA_945788595.1 uncultured Lachnospiraceae bacterium | reverse complement strand
CCGTTACGGTCACTACTATACTGTACCGGATGGTCTGATGGTTAAAGGTGTATACGTTCGTAAGGACTGGGCTGAGGAAGCCGGACTGAATCTGGATCCGGAAAAAGGCTGGACCTACGATGAGTATTTTGACGCAGTTTACAAACTGACAGATCCGGAAAAAGGCCGTTACGGTACATCCTATCGTGGAGCCCGTGGTGCTCTGGATCCGCTTCTGGTTTACATGCAGAGCTTTACCGGCGGCGCTACCTATGATTCCACAGGAAAGATCCTCATCAACTCCGATGAGTGTCTGCAGGCCTTCAATACATGGACTGATCTGTACAAGAACGGCTGCTGTCCGGAAGATGCCATCAACTGGGGATTCACCGAGATGGTGGATAACTTCAAGGGCGGTCTGACCGGTACCCTGATCAACGACTCCGAGGTTGCTCCGACTCTGATCGACGGTATGGAAGACGGTACATGGATGGTAATGCCGATGCCGAAGTCCACCAAAGACGGTGTGATCTACAATACCATGAACGCTCCGTACGCTTACGCTGTTTCTGATCAGCAGGGCCATAAGGATGCAGCATGGGCACTGATCCAGTATATGACTGCATCTGAGAACCAGGCTGAGTACTGCCAGATGACCGGTGAGATCCCGATCAAGAAGGATGCTGCTGAACTGGATCTGTACAGCGAGGATGGCGTTTACGGTGCATTCCTGCAGCAGATGAATGACCCGAACGTAGCTGTTCCGGCAACTTTCGGACCGTTTGACTACACAGAGTTTCATCAGGGTCTGTTCCATGAGGAGATCCAGAGCTACCTGCTGGGCGACCAAGATGCCAAGACTGCTCTTGACAATATCTGCAACGCACTGCAGGAGAGAATGGATGAGTACATGCAGGAAAATCCGGATGCTGAGGTAGAGACAGCTCTGACCATGAACTAAGCTGCATCTGTAAGTAAAGAGTAAGAACCGGTGCTGGCCCGCGAGTGCCGGTACCGTAAACAGAGTATGCGGGGGCATGGTTTCATGCTCCCGCATACGGTTTATTCCCTGAAAGGAAGAAATCTCGATGAAGAAAAAAGCAAAACACGGTGGTATGTCATTAAAGACCAGAAGAATGATCCAGCCGTATTTTTATATCGGCCCGGTGCTTCTGCTTTTGGTACTGATGTTTGGTTATCCGCTGATCGACAGTATTATTATGTCCTTCCAGAGCTATAAGCTCTCCAAACCCAACGATATCGCCTGGAATGATTTTCAGAACTATGTAAAAATGTTTGCCGACAAGAATTTCCTTCTGTTGGTGAAAAACTCACTGGTTTATGTTATTGCCTCTGTTGCAGGACAGTTCCTTCTCGGCCTTGGACTCGCTCTTGCCTTAAATACAAAATTCAAAGGCCGTGGTATCTATCAGTCAATCGTATTTTTACCTTGGGCATTCTCTGCATTCGTTGTCGGCCTGCTATTCAGATGGTCTTTCAACGGCGAATACGGTGTTATAAATGACCTGCTGCAGAAGCTGGGGATCATTGACAAAGGTATCTCCTGGCTTGGTACGCCGGGACTTTCTCTGGCAGTAGTCACCATGGCTATGATCTGGATCGGTATTCCGTTCTTTGCCATCAATATTCTGGCAGCTTTGCAGTCTGTGCCGGCGGAGATCTATGAGGCGGCAGATATGGACGGCTGCGGAACTATCCGCAAATTCTTCTCTCTGACGGTACCGTATATCAAACCGACGATCATTATGACGCTGCTTCTGCGTACGATCTGGATATTTAACTCTTTCGATCTGATCGTTATCGTAACTGAGGGTGGACCTGCCAACTATTCCCAGACACTGCCTTCCTATATGTACAGCCAGGCATTCTCATCCTATGATTTTGGTCTGGCCGGCGCATTCGGTGTGCTGCTGATGGTGGTTCTGTCCGTATACGCTCTGATATTCCTGAAGGTTACACAGTATGATAAGGCAGGTGATTTCTAATGAGTAGGAAAACAAAAAAAAGATTGACAGGTGCTCTGCGTTTTGTAATTCTGGCCTTTTATCTGCTGCTGGTGATTCTGCCGATCTACTGGATGGTTGTTACTTCATTTAAGACAAATGCGGAAATCATCAATACACAGGCGATCACATACTGGCCGAAAGAATTTACGCTGGAAAACTATAAGGGTCTGTTTCAGACCATGCATTATGGTACATATTTAAAGAACAGTCTGATCGTTACCCTGTCGACGGCAGTGGTGGTAACATTCCTGTCTATCTATGGCGGATATGGTATGGCACGTTTCAAATTTAAAGGAAAAACTGCTGCACTTCTGTTCTTTTTGATTACGCAGATGATTCCCAGTATTCTGGTCATCATCCCGCTGTACGTTATGTTTGCAAAATTAAATCTGATCGATACCTATGTATCGTTGTTTGTGTTCTATACGATCACGAACTTGCCCTTCTGTGCGATCACGATGCGAAGCTTCTTTGAGCGAATACCTTACGCTCTGGAAGAATCCGCTTTCGTGGATGGATGTTCCAGAGGGCAGACTCTATGGAAAATCGTTATGCCTGTCATGTTCCCGGGTATTGTGGCAGTATTCGTTTTTGCCTTCATCGGTGCCTGGAACGAGCTTATCGCCGGTACGATCTTCCTGAATACGCAGAAAATGTGGACGATCCCCATCGGGCTGAAAGCGCTGGTAGGAAAATACAACGTCGACTGGGGTTCCATGATGGCCGGTGGTGTGCTGGCTTTGCTGCCGACTGCGATCATGTTTATATTTGTTCAGAAATACATTGTAGAAGGTCTGACCGCCGGCGCGGTAAAGGGCTAAATGCATATGAATGGTTCCGAACTCATAAGAGCTGCCAAGGGATCGAACCGGGGCGAAGCGCTGTATATACGTCTGGCGGACGATATTCTATCCTATATTAAAAAGGCGGATATACGGCCGGGCATGCGTATTCCTTCGGAACGAAAGTTGGCGGAAATGTTTCAGACCAGCCGGACCTCCGTGCGCGAAGCAGTGAGAATTCTGGAGAATAGGGGTATCCTGGAGATACAGATCGGAAACGGTATGTATCTGAAGGAAACGATGCCTGAGGATTTCTGCATGATAGAGCTGTGGAAAACCAATTACATGGAAATTCTGGAGATCAAAACATTGCTGGAATTTCATATTATCGAAGAGCTTTGTCAGTATGCAGCTCCGGCAGATCTGCTGGCTATTGAGTCTGCGCTGAAATTGCTGGAGGAAGGATATGATCAGGGGATTTTTGATCATCAGGCGGATACGCTGTTTCATAAGAGAATCCGGGCCTGCAGCAAAAACCAGACGTTGGTGCAGCTGATCGACAATCTTTTGCTGGAACTGGACACCTATGGCATGGGACAGGAAGGTTTTCAGAAGTTCTGGTTTGATACGATACCCTATCACAGAAAACTGTATGAGGCTATCGTGACCCACGATGTAAAAAAAGCGCATGATGCTTTCTATACGATTTCTGATATTGATAAGGCGGCATTAAATGTGATTAATAAAAATAAACGTGTAGGTTAATAAAGAGGCTGCTGTAATGCCATTTTGCAGCAGCCTCTTTTGGAGGAGAAAAATGTACGATTTTGAAAAATGTCCCGACAGGAGACATACCGACAGTATCAAATGGGAGGATGCGCCGGAAGGTGTGATCCCCATGTGGGTAGCGGATATGGATATTCCGGTGGCAGAGCCGGTGCAGGAGGCACTGCGAGAGAGAGCAGCCCATCCACTGTACGGTTATCCTGATTTTCAGCAGAAAGAACTTAAAAACCTGGTGGTGGCACATTACCGCAAATTGTACGATACAGAGGTGGATCCGCAGTGGATCGTCTGGGTGCCCAGCGTTATGCCTGGTGTGACGTTGTCAGTGAAAATCCGGCAGGGAAGCTTTGCTTATTTTGTTCCTATGTATAATCATATCCGGGAAGTGACGCTGGAGGCCAAGCAGCCGGTAACAGAGGTGTCGATGAAAAAGGCAGGGACGCAGTTTTTCATGGATTTTGCGGCTATGGAAGCGGCTATGACGCCCAAGATCAAGACTTTTATTCTCTGTAACCCGCACAATCCGGTGGGCCGCTGCTATACTAAGGAAGAAATTCTCGAGGCAGCCGAGTTCTGTGAAAAACATGATCTTCTGTTGGTCAGCGACGAGATCCACTGCGAGCTGGTACTGGAAGGACAGCATGTTCCTGCTTTTACGGTCAGTGAATGGGCTAAAATGCACAGTGTGACCATGGGAAGTCAGGGAAAGATCGGCAACATCCCCGGATTGCCCCTTGGTTTTGCCATTATCCCCAATCCTGAACTTCGGGCCGTTTTTGAAAAAGAGCTTCTGGGTACTATGTCAAGCTATAATGTAATGACACTGGCAGCCTATGAAAAACTGTACGACGGAAGCTGTGATACATGGAAGGAAGAGCTTCGCGACCATCTGCGGAAAAACCGGGATATCGTGGAAGACTGGGTGAGCCGGATGGAAGGTATTACTATGCCCCATAATCAGGCCACTTATCTGGCATTTCTGGACTGCAGCGGTCTGGGCCTTGAGAATCCGGCAGAATTTTTCCTGAAAGAGGCAAAGGTCATGGTTTCTCCGGGAGAGATCTTCGCTGATCCCCAGAGTGTCCGTCTCAATTACGGTTGTCCGGAAAGCCAGCTTAAAGAAGCACTGAGCAGAATGGAAGAAGCACTGAAAAAATACAAATCTGGTTGCTGAGCGGCCTGTCTTATGCTATATTTATCGTGGTTTTTCAACCAAATACTGATGGATGAGAGAAAATAATATGACAATTGCAAAACCAGTTGTAGCAAAATTTGGAGGAAGCTCTCTGGCAGATGCCGGACAGTTTCGAAAAATAGATCACATTATTAAACAGAACCCCAACAGAAGATATGTCGTGCCCTCCGCACCGGGAAAGAGAAATCCCGATGATGTGAAGGTGACGGATCTTCTGTATGCCTGCTATGACAAGGCCAAGCATGGAGAACCTTATGAAGAGTATCTGAACCAGATCCGACAGCGGTATCAGGAAATCATCGAGGATCTGGGCCTGCATCTGTCTCTGAAGGATGAACTGAAGGTGCTGGAAAATTCCTTTGTCCGCGGTATCGGCAGCGAGTACGCCGCATCCCGGGGGGAATATCTGAATGGCATCCTGCTGGCTGCGTATCTGGATTATGAATTTGTGGACGCCGCTTCTGTGATCCGTTTTCACAAAGACGGCACACTGGATGCAGAAACCACCAATGAACTGTTAAAGGAACGTCTCGGAGGATGTTCTGCAGCTGTCATTCCGGGCTTTTACGGTGCGGATGAGACAGGACGGATCCATACTTTTTCCCGTGGAGGCTCCGATGTCACCGGTGCTCTGGTAGCCAGAGCAGTTCGCGCGGAGATCTATGAAAACTGGACCGATGTGACAGGATTTCTGCTGACAGACCCGAATATCGTGGATCATCCGAAAAAAATCGATGTGATGACCTTTTCCGAGCTTCGTGAGCTGGCTTACCGCGGCGCTACGGTGCTGCATGAAGATGCGGTGTACCCGGTGAGAAGAGAGGGCATTCCGATCCATATCCGCAACACCAACGAACCGGATCAGAACGGTACACTGATTTGCCGCCGGATCCGTCCGGAGGAGGAAACGCCCATCACCGGTATCGCCGGTAAGAAGAATTTCGTGGCTATCAGTATCGCCAAGCATCGGATGAATGCCCAGGTAGGCTTCTGTAAGAAGCTTCTGGAGGCTTTTGACGAGAATGGTATTGCCTTTGAACATATGCCTTCCGGTATCGATACGATCAGTGTGATCATGTCAAGGGAAGAGTATCTGAAAAAAGAGGATGGTATCATGGAATCCCTGCGCCGTCGGCTGAATCCGGACAAGATCACGCTGGATGATGATCTGGCGCTGGTAACGGTGGTCGGTAAGGGTATGCGTTCGGTCAGCGGTATTGCTTCACGGTTCTTTGGGGCGCTGGGTGATGCCAATGTGAATATTAAGATGATTGATATGGGTTCTAATGAGATCAACTGTACTATTGGTGTAGCTAATGCGGATTTTGAAGCGGCCATTCGGGCGTTGTATGATGCGTTGGTGAAATAGAATAGTATGGTGCGTTGAGATGTCCTCGGGTTTTCAGCCGGCAGGATGGTATGTATAGTTCGGGCTCCTACTGCGCTCGCTCCGAGCCTAGGGTCTCGGAGTCGTGCTCGTTAAAGTCGCGCGACCTATACATACCAACCTGCCGGCCGAAAACCCGAGGACATCATTTACGTTTTGAGACACCTCACCCCTCCCTCTCTCGATTTTTCGCAAAGACAAAAAAAGAGCACTTCATACGAAGTGCTCTCAGCTGGGCTACAAGGATTCGAACCTTGAAAATGACGGAGTCAGAGTCCGTTGCCTTACCATTTGGCGATAGCCCAATGCGTTGTGTTTTATTGCCGCAACACGATGTATTATAGGGGATGATGAAAGAAATGTCAATAACTAATTTGAAATTTTTTGAAAAAATTCACCGAAAAATTTTACTGAAAAATCCATCAAGAAAAATTCTTTTTTCTATTAAAAAAGAGAGATTTTTGGTGCTTTTTTTTCGCAAAGTGGTATAATAGGGAAAAGTTTGTGACAAGACACAAGAAATGTCCACATACGAAAGGAGTATTTTGATTTCCCATGAGAGCAATGAATCTTACCTTGCTGACCGATCTTTATGAATTGACGATGATGCAGGGTTATTTTAAAAATCCCACAGACCAGATCGTAGTTTTTGATGCTTTTTATCGTAAGAATCCCTGTGACGGCGGCTATGCTATTGCGGCCGGTCTGGAGCAGATCATAGAATATATCCGTGATCTTCATTTTACCCCGGATGATATCTGTTATCTGCGAAGCCTGGGTATTTTTGAACCGGATTTTCTGGAGTATCTGAGAGGTTTCCATTTTACCGGCGATATCTACGCGATTCCCGAAGGTACAGTAGTATTTCCGAGAGAGCCGTTGATTAAGGTTATTGCGCCGGTGATGGAGGCGCAGCTGGTGGAGACGGCTATTTTGAATATCCTGAATCACCAGAGTCTGATCGCTACGAAAGCGGCCCGTGTGG